>DATGKM010000210.1:0-74285 GCA_035294665.1 Bryobacteraceae bacterium
AGCCGCCGCAGGAGGGCAAGTTCGAACTGCCGGACCTGGTTCGGCTGGCGGTGATGATGACCGATAGTCTAGGTTTCGGATTTGTTCCGGCAGTGCAGACGCGCACCCTGGCGGATCTGCGGGGTCTGCTGCCGCATGAGGCGCAGTACCGGTTCGACCCGGAGCCGGAGGCGCTAACGGCGCGCATCACGGCGAAGCTGGATTCGTTCGACTGACTGGGCTAGACCGCGGGGCGGCGTGAGGTGCGCCGCCCCGGAACGGGACGTGCCCGACAGAGTGGCGGCCGAACGGTAGAGCTGGGGCATCGATCGATGTCGCGCCGGAAGACAATCCGGACGCGTTTGGTGCGGAACGCTTCTCTTAACGCAGCTTCCCCTGATTTGAACTCAAACGCCTGCGTGGGCGTAGGTCGCCTCTTGTCGACCGGGGCGGAGGCGCAGTTCCTGCTCCACGCTGTGGAGCACTTCTTCCGGCAGCTTGGTTTTGCGGAAATCGGCCGAAGGCGGTGGGCCAAGAGTGACGAGGCCTGTGTGAGGATGGCTATTTTCCTCGGCGAGGACGGCGTCGCAGGTGGCTTCTATATCGGAGATGTGATACTCCTCGAGGGCGTTTAGACTGGCGCCCCAGCGCATGACGAACTGGGTGAAGATCTCGATGAGCACTTCCTCGATGCGATTCTTGTCGCGCAGCCCTTCGACCACGCGCTGGTAGACATCGGGGAAAAGCTTTTTGTAAGCTTCGGGGAAATTTTCGGGGATCACTTCGGCGCTTTCGGCAAGCGTTAGCTGGAAGCCGGGGGCGCTTTCGAGCTCGATCTGGCGGAGCATGGCGGGACGGCCCTGGCGGAGCAGTTCGACCTGGCGGAGCTGCATGATGATGAGCGGCCCGAGGGTTTCGGGAAACATCCACGGCGCATGTTCCATGGCGCAGCGGATGACGCGCAGGATGGCCTTGCGGGCTTTTGGTTCGAGCACGCTCAGGGCGCGGGTGCGCGCCTGGGGACGTGCCTTGGCTAGGCGGTAGAGCGTTTCGAGCAGCAGGTTGCCGGGGCCTTTTTCCATCCGCGCCAGGATGCGGCCCAGGCGTTCGCGGCGGCGCTGGCGCGCGGCGGCTTCGGGCGAGAGCTGGACGGCGGGTTTGCGTTCGATGCTGCCGATGTAGCCGATCATGCGCTCGGCCCAGGCATCCCAATCGCGGATGCGATCGTAAAGCTGGAGGTGTCCCTTCAGCAATTCCAGCCTGGTCATACCGCCGGGAATGATGTTGGTGGTGGGCTTGGGCATGACCGGCTCTTCGGCGCCGGCCACCAGGCGTCCCTCTTTCTGCATGCGGTGCCAGAGCTTGGTGCCGGGAGGCGCGGTGAGCAGGTGAATCAGCGGCAGGGGTATGTGAGAGGCCTGGAGGAACTCGTATTGAATATCGAAGATTTCGGGCGTATCGTGATCGAAGCCGACGATCACGCCGGACCACAGCGCCATGCCGTAGGACTGGATTTTGTGCACGTCGCGCAGAATGTCGGTGTGCGCGTTTTGCAGCTTTTTGGTTTCTTTGAGGCTTTCTTTATTCGGGGTCTCAATGCCGATAAACAGGCCCGCGAAATTGGCGTCGGCCATCATTTGGAGAATGTCGTCGTGCTTGGCGACGTTGAGGGTCATCTGGGTGAAGAAGTGGACCGGCTTGGGGAACGATTTGTTCACCACGACCAGCTCTTGGAGCAGGCTGCGGACGTAGCGCAGGTCGCCGATGAAGTTGTCATCGCAGAAGAAGATGCGGCGTACGCCGAGATCGTACTGAATTTTGATTTCTTTGATGACGTCCGCAACGGGCTTCCAGCGGGAGCGGTGGCCGAAGATGTAGGGGACGTCGCAGAACTCGCAATCGAAGGGGCAGCCGCGGGAAGTCTGCACGGAGCCCATCAGGTACCGGTTGACATCCTCGCCAAGGAGTTCCCAGCGCGGGGGCTTGGAGATTTCGAGCTCGGGCTTGATCACCTGGCGGTAGATGCGGCGCGCCTTGCCGTTCTTCCACTCTTGGAGGAAAGCCGGCCAGATGTACTCGGCCTCGCCTATGAAAACGACGTCGGCGAGATCGATATAGCGCTCGGGCGTGGTGGAAGCGGCCGGTCCGCCGATGCCCACCATCACGCCGCGCCGGCGGAAAATACGCGAGACCGCGCTCACCCGCTGGTAATGGGAGGAGAAGCCGGTGAGGCCCACGAAATCGTACTGGCGGGGAAACTGGGTTTTTTCGGTGATGATGCCGCGCACGTTTTCGTCGTAGATATCGACGTGGAAATCGGGCGGCGTGAGGGCGGCCACGGTGCATACGGAAACCGGGGCCATAAAGGCGCGGTCGGAGCCGCGCCGCTGGACGCGGGCTTCGTTCTCAAACAGCCTGTGGCGCTCTTGGAATAAAGGGGAAACCAGGAGGATGCTCTTCATAATGAGCCTGCGGCTTCAAAACGCTCCGGCATGCATGGCCTGCTCGGGGGCCTGTTCCCGCCAGGGGCGGAGGCGGAGTTCCTGCTCGACGCTGTGCAGCACTTCTTCCGGCAGCTTGGTTTTGCGGAAATCGGCGGTGGGGCGGGGGCTGAGAGTGACCAGGCCGGCGCGCGGATGGCGGTTTTCTTCGCCGACCAGTTGCTCGCAGGTGGCGTAGAGATCGTCGAGGTGAAACTCTTCCAAGGATTCGAGTCCGGTGCCCCAGCGCTGGAGGAATTGGGTGAAGGTCTCGATGAGCACCTCTTCAATGCGGTTCTTGTCGTGCAGCGCCTTTTCGACGCGGGCGTAAACTTCCGGGAAGACCTTCATGTAGGGTCCCCAGAACGACATGGGAACGCAGATGGGTGCTTCGACCAGTTTGGGTTTGTAACCCGGGGCGCTTTCTTTTTCGATTTCGGCTTTCAGGCGCGGAACGGCATGCCGCAGCAGTTCCACCTGGCGGAGCTGCAGGGCGAGGATGGGGCCGATGGTGCCGGGGAACATCCAGGGCGCCGTATCGAGGCAGTGCTGGACTACATCGAGCAGCGTGCGCCGGGCTTTTTTGCTGAACAGGAGGCGGGCCATCTGGCGGTTGCGCCGGGAGGCCTTTACCAGCAGTTCCATGCCGCCGAGCAGCGCGTCGCCAACGGGGCTGCGCAGAAAAGGCACGAGGGCCTGCACGAATTTGCGCTGCCGCAGTTCCTTCTTATTGGGCGACACCTTGGGAGGGCGCTTGGCATTGGAGATCAGGCCCTTCATTCGGACCGCCCAGTTATCCCAATCGCGGACTCTGTGGTGCAGGGCAAAATGGCCTTTGAGCAGGTCGGCGCGGGACATGCCGCGCGGGATCACATTGGTATTGGCGCGCGGCACGATGGGGTCTTCGGGACCATCCACCAGCCGGCCTTCGCGCTGCAGCCGGTACCACAAACGCGTGCCGCGGTGTCCCACGAGCAGGTTGATCACCGGAATCGGAATGCAGGAAGCCTGGAGAAACTCGAACTGCTCGTCGAAGATTTCCGTGGTGTCGTTATCGAAGCCGACGATGATGCCGGACCACAGAACCATGCTGTAGGACTCGATCCTGTGAATGTCGGCCAGGATATCGGTGTAGACGTTTTGCAGTTTATGAGTTTCTTTGAGGCTGCCCTTATTGGGGGTTTCGATGCCGATGAAGAGTCCCGCGAAATTAGAGTCGGCCAGCATTTCGAGCACGTCGTCATAGCGGGCCACGTTGAGAGTGATCTGGGTGAAGTAGTAGATCGGCTCTTCGAGCGCGTTATTGAACTTCACCAGTTCCTTGAGCAGGCTGCGGGCATAGGAGAGGTCGCCGATAAAGTTGTCGTCACAGAAGAAGATGCGGCGCACGCCCAGATCGTACTGGATTTTGATTTCCTTAATGACGTCCGGGACCGGCTTCCAGCGGGAACGGTGGCCGAAAATATAGGGGACGTCGCAGAATTCGCAGTCGTAGGGGCAGCCGCGGGAGGTTTGGACGGCGCCGGTGAAGTACCGGTCGAGCCCCGCTCCCAGGCGATCCCAACGGGGCACGGGGGTGGCCGCCAGTTCGGGCTTAATGACTTGGCGGTAAAACTTACGGTAGGAGCCCTGCTCCCATTCCTGGATGAAAGCGGGCCAGGTATATTCGGCCTCGCCGATGAAGATGCTATCGGCCAGGTGGACATACCGCTCGGGGCTGGTGGACGCGGCCGGCCCGCCCACCACCACCGGAATCCCTCGCCCGCGGAAGAGCTTGGAAAGGGCTTCAACGCGGGGAAAGTGGGACTGGAAGCCGGACACGCCCACTAAGTCGTAGTTTTTGCCAAACGGTGTTCTTTCGGTGATGATGCCCTGAACATTTTCATCCCACAAGTCCACGGCGATGTGGGGCGGCGTGAGGGCGGCCACCGTGGCGATGGAAACCGGAACCATAAAGGCCTTGTCCGCGCCGCGGCGCTGCAAGTCCGCCTCATCGTCGAAGACCCGATGACGTTCCGAGAAATGGGGAAAGATCAGGAGAATGTTCTTCATCGAGCGTCCGTTCCCGGAATCGATTCCGGCACACTATGGAAATGCCACGAGGACCAGTATGGAGCGATGCGCCTGCGTGCGTCTCCACACGTATAAGACTGCTCGGATCTTATAATCCGGCGCGTGCCACGGTCAAGCGTTTTGGTACCGAAGGGGGTACTAGAGAGGATTCCAGGAGAGAGGCAGGCGGCGAGCGAAGAAGGATCGCCTCAATCTGTTGCGGAGCGATCTTCCGCGGGGCCGGGGGATGCAGCGTTTTCGGTTGGTTCCTGGCCGGCATCCGGCTCAGTTACGATTCCGGCGGCCTTCCGTGCTTTTATTTCCTTGCGTTTGGCGGCCTTTTCCCTTTGGCGTTCCAGTCGCCGCATTTCCCTCTGGCGCTTGTTGAAAGTCTCCATGGTGGTTCCCTCTTTGTAACCGCTGCCGATGACGTTGCCGTGTAAATCTACGGCCGCCATCTCAATGCGCGCTACGCGCGCTTTTACCAGCGCGGTTCGCGCCTTTGGCGGCCGAAACCGCCGCTATTTCCGCGCGCGCCGCCGCCTTGACCCTTCGGACGGGCTTCATTGACATTTAGCGCGCGCCCTTCGAAATTCGCGCCGTTCAAGCCGGCGATGGCCCGGTCCGCTTCGTCGGCGTTGCTCATTTCGACAAAGGCAAAGCCGCGGGCGCGGCCCGTATCGCGATCCGTCACCAGATTGACGCGATCGACCGTTCCATACCGCTCGAACATGGCGCGAACAGCCGATTCGGTAGCCGCGAAATCCAGATTGCCTACAAAAATGTTTTTCATTTCCACTCGTTTCTGTCTTTCAATCGTGCGGGCAAAACAAGGCAGATCCGGACGCCCAGCTCTGGCGAGACCATCAAAAGGCTCCTCAACTGTAGCACGGATTCCGATTGCAAAACGTGATTTGGACAACGGCGGAACGGCCGTTCGACGAATCCAGATGCGAGAAATTCTCCAAGCGGCTACAATAGTGAAAGAGCACACGCCGCTCCCACTGTTGTGATCCTGCCGCCTGTCGATCCGCAGCACGAAGCGCCCGAAGCCGAGCAGCCGCCGATTCGCGACGATACGCGATTCGCGCAGGGGAAAATCGCCATTTTCCAATACGGCACGGTGGC
Source organism: Bryobacteraceae bacterium (assembly GCA_035294665.1). Lineage (GTDB taxonomy): Bacteria > Acidobacteriota > Terriglobia > Bryobacterales > Bryobacteraceae > PSRJ01. The sequence goes on from DATGKM010000210.1 coordinate 5,640, forward strand.
GGTTTTCTTATTCCTGATCTCCGGATTTTGGAAACTGCAGGTTCAGAATCCTCAATTCTACGACGAACGGGCGCAGCAAAACAGCATCAAATCCGTGCCCGTGCTGGCGCCTCGGGGGCGCATCCTCGATCGCGATGGCCGCGTAATCGTGGATAACCATGCCTCTTTCAGCCTGATTCTGGCCCGCGAAACCCTTAAGGAAGAGCACCTGAAGCCGATTGCCCAAGGCCTTGATCTCGATTACGCCGACCTGGTCGAGCGCGTCCACCGCTTCAAGGCCCAGCCCAAGTATGTTCCCATCGTGGTGAAGGAAGAACTGACACCGGGCGACCTCTCTTTCGTTGAATCCCACCGCGATTTCTTTCCCGAAATGGTCCTCATCCAGGGCCAGCGGCGCCTCTATCCCCAAAACGGCATGCTTGCCCATGTCATTGGCTATACGGGCGAAATCAGCGAAGAGGAGCTCGATTCGCCGGAATTCGCCAAATATAGCCCGGGCGACGTGATCGGCAAGTTCGGCATCGAACGCGAGTATAACGACCGGCTAATGGGCGTGGATGGCCAGCGGCAGGTGGTGGTGGATAACCGCGGCCAGGTGCGCAAGGTCATCGGCATCAAGCCGGCGGTGCCCGGAAAAGACATCCAACTCACCATAGATCTGGACCTTCAGGCTGTGGCGGAGTTGTCCATGGACGGGCGAAATGGGGCCATCGTGGCTCTGGATCCGCGTAACGGCGATGTGTTGGCTATGGTTAGCCGCCCCACCTTCGACCCCAATAAATTCGCCGTGCGCATCAAAGCCAAGGATTGGCGCGAAATCGCCGATAATCCCGATCACCCCATGCTGAACCGGGCGATCCAGGCGCAGCAGGCCCCGGGTTCCACGTTCAAGCCGTTCGTGGCTCTCTCGGCCCTCGAAACCGGCACTATTGACGATAAATTCCAAGTCCACTGTTCGGGCGGCATCACGCTGTATGGGCATTATTATCATTGCTGGGAGAAACACGGCCACGGCACGGTAGCGCTGCACCAAGGCATTGTTCATTCCTGCGACGTTTACTTTTACACCATCGGCAGCAAGGAAGGCATCGATAATATCGCTTTTTACGCCGACATTGCCGGCATGGGCCATCCCACCGGAATCGACCTGCCTCACGAAGCCTCCGGCATCGTCCCTTCCGAAAAATGGAAACTGCGGAATTACCGCCAGAAGTGGTACGCGGGCGAAACTCCCTCGGTGGCCATCGGCCAGGGCGCGTTGACAGTAACGCCCATTCAGCTCGCGCGTGCCATCGGCGGGCTCGCCATGGGCGGAGTCTGGTATCACCCCCATCTGCTGAAGACCCTTGACAATCCCAAAAAGCCCGATACCTGGCACCTGAATCCGGAGAATGTGGCCGATGTGGTGGACGGCATGTACGGCGTGGTCAACGAGGCCGGCGGCACCGGCGGCCGCGCCCGGCTCCCCTATGTGGATGTCTGCGGTAAAACCGGCTCCGCCCAGGTTGCCTCGAACGCGTTCACGAAGGGAAAGTCGGCCAAGGACCTGGCGGACAATGGGTGGTTCGAGGCGTTCGCTCCGTGCCACAATCCGGAAATCGTCGTCGTTTCCTTTCTCGAGCATGGCGAACATGGGTCGCTGGCCGCCGGCCTGATCAAGGATGTACTGGTCGCCTACTTCGACAAAAAGAAGCGGCTGGCCGAGGAAGCCGCCGCTGAAAAACAAGCACTTACCGCCAAATTGGCTTCGTTTGTTCAAATGGCGCCGCAAACGCCGGTGACCGGCCCCCCGGCGCCGGTCCCCAACTCCCAACCCGCGGCGAAGCCCGCGCCTCCCCCCTCCACAGGGCCCTCCGGTCCCGAAGAATAGTCATGCGTCACCTTTCCCTCCGCGACATCGACTGGCCCCTGATGATGATCTCGCTGCTGATCTGCGCCGTCGGCGTGCTCCAAATTTTCAGTGCCACCCGCCAAACCACGTGGGCCGATGCCTGGTGGAAGCAGATCATCTATGTTTTCGGCGGTCTGTTCCTGATGTGGATCATCCTGGCCATCGATTACCACAGCCTGCTGCATCATGTGCCTTTCCTCTATGGCGCTTCGGTGGTGGCCCTGCTGGGTACGCTGGCCCTGGGCAGACAGGTATTCGGATCGGTGCGGTGGGTTCCGCTTCCGGGCGGATTCCGTTTACAAGTTTCGGAATTTGTCAAGCTGGTGATAATATTATTGGTGGCCCGCTACCTGACGGAATTGCGAACCGAGGAGTTGGAGGTGCGGGAGTTGGTGAAGCTTGCGGGCCTGGTCCTGATTCCCACCATTTTGGTTCTGAAACAACCGGATCTGGGCACCTCGCTGACATACATCGCAGTTCTCGCGGTGGGAGCGTTTGTTGCGGGTTTGCGTTGGAAGTATATTGGCGCCATTGCTTTGGTGGCAGCGCTGGCGTTTCCATTGAGTTTGCACTTCCTCAAGGATTACCAGAAAGCGCGCTTGATTAGTTTCATGGATCCCGATCGGGATCCGCAGGGCACGGGCTATCAATTGATTCAGTCTCAAATCGCGGTCGGCGCCGGGGGAATGTTCGGCAAGGGGGTCGCCAAGGGTACGCAAACCCAGCTCCGGTTTTTGCCGGTTCCGCACACGGATTTCATCTTCTCGGGTTTTTCCGAAGAGCACGGGTTTGTCGGGGTAGTTGCTGTATTAGCGCTGTTTTTCGTAATGATTATGCGCATCGTCCAGAATGCGCAGACCGCGCCGGATCGTTCCGGGATGTATATCTGCATGGGGGTCGCAGCCTTGTTGCTGTTCCACCTGCTGGTGAATGTCGGCATGGTCGTAGGCAGTATGCCTGTTACCGGCATTCCGCTGCCTTTCATGAGCGCGGGTGGTTCCGCTATCTGGTCGGATTTTTTGGCTCTGGGGCTGGTGAATAATGTCCGCCTCAGAAGGTTTGTAAATTGAAGGATTTCAGAAAGTAAGGATTGATCGGGAGCCTGTAGAAACCCTGGATTGAGTCCCGCCCGCAGGGCGGGTTGCCGGGCCGCTTGTGCGGCGGCCCGAAAGGACGGTTCCCGGCCGGGTGGTGTTTCGAAGCCTCGAGAGGCCTCCGCCGCCGGCCAGCGTGAGTTTAGAGTTGTTTGTCCGCCGCTCCCGGCGAGGGGGATCGGACCACACGCAGGGCACTTCCCTCCAGTTAATCTGCGCGCTTCCGTACAGGAGGCAGCGATGTCCAAGGAATTAGTGATCTCGGCCAACCGCCACGAGACGCGGGTGGCTATTCTCGAAGACGAACAGCTAGTAGAAATCTACCACCAGCGGGAAAACGAATATTCGCTGGCGGGTAGCATTCATAAAGGCAGGGTCACCCGGGTTTTGCCGGGTATGCAGTCGGCATTTGTCGATATCGGCCTGGAGCGGGACGCGTTTCTGTACGTTTCCGACTTCTTCGAAGACAACGAAGAATACGACAAGATCGTCACCAGCGTCGAAGACAAGGTGCTGAAACTGGAGCGCGTCGCCGCTCCGTCCGCGGTAGCTCCGGCGGAGGAGGCCCCAGTGCCGGTCCCCGAAATTGGAGCGCCGCCCGCCGTAGCCGCGGCCGAAACGCCCGCGGTAGCGGAAACCCAGCCGGTAACGGCCGGGACCGCCGCTTCGGGCGAAGCGCGCCGGGAGGACCAGCGCCGCGAAGATCATGACCGCCGCGGCCGCCGTGGCCGCCGCCGCCGCGGAGGGAAAGGCCGGGGCCTTCCCGAATCGAAATTCTACTCTCCTGGCGGGAGAACTCCGCTTGAAGGGCCCAGCAACGCCGCGCCCGCCAGCGCCGAGCCGGCCGAAGCCACGGCAGCGCCCCAGCCGCAAGATGACTTTTTCGTGCTTCCGGGCGAGTCGCTGGCCAAATATACGCACGCGGACGATGCAGCGGATGATGTCGAACCCGATTGCGTCCCGCCTGTTTCCGGGGATGTGCCCGACGAGGCGCAGCCTGAACTGGAAGCCGGCGGGGTTTCCAGCGCCAGCCAGCCGGGGCCGCATGCCGCCGCCACGGCCACCGAGGAGTTCCGGTCAAGCGAGTCTCCAACCGCGGTCGCGGAAGATGTCGCCGTGGATTCGGCCGCTGACGCCATCGAGGCTCAGGCAGAGCCCGAAACCGAAACCGCGGAAGACGCCGATTTGGTAACCACGGATCCAGCCGAGCCGGTGGACATCGCCGCCGAAGCCGCTGAAGATTCGGAAACGGCAGCCGAAGCCCAAGCCGCGGAGTTTCCGGAAACCACCGCCGCAACCGCCGAAACCGAGACCCAGGAAGCGGAAATTCAGGAAGAAGGCCCCGAGCCTGCCCGCATTCCCACCAGCCTTACCGCCACTCTCCGCGAACAAGGCCCACGCTATCTCCACCGCGTTTCGCGGCGCATGCGGCGCCGCGGCAATCGAGGCGGCGCCCCCGAGGTTGCGCGCGGTCCGCACGGCCTTCCGCAGGAGCAGACCAGAACGGCCCAGGCCCCGCGCTCCGAACCGCGCGCCCAAACCAACGGCAAGCCCGAGCGCGGCCCCGCTCCATCCATCACCGATCTGCTGAAAGAGGGGCAGGAAATCATCGTACAGATCGCCAAGGAACCGCTCGGACAGAAAGGCGCGCGCATTACTTCCCACATCGCGCTGCCTGGCCGCTTCCTGGTCTACATGCCCACCGTCGATCACATCGGCGTGTCTCGTAAGATTCCCAGCGAGGAAGAGCGCAGCCGCCTCAAGCGCGTGCTGCAGAATAACCGCTCCGGTATTCCCGGCGGTTTCATCGTGCGCACCGCCGGCGATGGCCATACCGAAGCCGAACTCCGCGCCGATATGTTGTTCCTGTACAATCTCTGGCTGGATCTCCGGCAGAAGGCCGAGCGGAAAGCCGCTCCAGCTCTGATTCACCACGATCTCAACGTGGTCGAGCGCGTCCTCCGCGACCAACTCACGGCCTCTTTCAAAAACATCTGGGTGGATAACGAAGAACTCTACGAAAGCGTGCTCAGCTTCGTGCAGCGCTTCCAGCCGGCGCTGGTGAGCCGGGTCAAAATGTATACCCGCTCAACGCCGATTTTCGATGAATTCAACATCACCGCCGAACTGGAAAAGGCGCTTCGCCCCAAGGTCTGGCTGAAATCCGGCGGCTACATCGTCATCAACCAGACAGAGGCCTTAGTTGCGATTGACGTCAACACGGGCAAGTTCGTCGGCAAGTCGAACCGCCTTGAAGACACCATAGTCAAAACCAATACCGACGCCATCAAAGAGATTGTGCGGCAGATTCGCCTGCGCGATCTTGGCGGCATCATCGTGGTCGATTTCATCGACATGGACGAGCGGAAGAACCGCCAGAAAGTGATGCAGTCGCTCGAAGAGGCCATGCGTGCGGACCGCGCTCCCTACAAAATTTTGCAGTTCAACGATTTCGGACTGGTGGCCATTACACGGAAGCGCGTCAAGCAGAGCCTGGAGCGCACGCTCTGCACTCCTTGCCCCTACTGCGAAGGCGCAGGCTATGTGAAGAGCCCGCAGACGGTTGTCACCGAAATCCTGCAGGAAGCGCAGAAGCTCGCCAGGGTGGTGGAAGGCAAGGACGTGATGCTGCGCGTCAACCCCGAAGTCGCGCGCTTGCTCAAATCCAGCCAGAACACGTACCTGCAGGAGATTGAAGAAATCCTGGGCCGCACGGTGATCGTCAAAGGCGATCCCCAACTGCACCAGGAAAAGTTCGACATGGCGTAAGCCGGCGGGATCGGCCGGATTTTCAGGTCATGAATGTAGGTGCGCAGCGAATCGGGGAGGGCGTTGCAGTATGCATTCGCCACCGAGCTGCCGTTAGGTAGCGCCTCCGTCCACTAGCGGGGCGCGGTAGCCACAAGCCTGGGACGTCCTCATGCGTCTTTCGCCGTGATTTCCGGGAGACGGAACCCGAATCTGGCTGTACGCTACCCTTTAATTAAGACCTTGCGACCCCTTAAAAAGCCCGAAGTGATGAGCCCGGCCGGGTATTGGCCGCAGTTGAACGCAGCCATCGAAGCCGGCGCTGACGCTTGCTATTTCGGTCTGAAGCACTTCACCGCGCGCGCCAAAGTGGGTTTCGACCTCGCCGAACTGCCCGAAGTGATGCGAACGCTCCATCGCCGGGGCGTACGGGGATATTTGACGTTCAACACACTGGTATTCGAACACGAACTCACGGAGGCCGCGCGCCTGCTCGGGCTGATTGCCGAAGCTGGAGTGGATGCCATCCTGGTGCAGGATTGGGGCGTGCTCCGGCTCGCCCGCGAAATTGCTCCCGATCTCGAACTGTATGCCTCAACGCAGACCAGCATCGCCAGCGCGGACGGAGTCGCATTCGCGCTCGAACAAGGGGCACATCGCATTACACTGGCTCGCGAGCTATCTCTGGAAGAAGTGGCTTTGATTTATGAGAAGACCGGCGCCGAGTTGGAGATCTTTGTGCACGGCGCGTTGTGTGTGGCCTACTCCGGGCAGTGTTTCTCGTCGGAAGCCTGGGGCGGGCGGAGCGCCAATCGCGGCCAATGCGCGCAGGCCTGCCGGCTGCCATATGAAATGCTGGTTGACGGAAGGCCGAAACCGCTGGGCGACGCGCGCTATCTGCTCTCGCCGGGGGATCTTTCCGCGCTGCGCCACATCCCGCGGATCATCGATGCGGGAGTAAGCGCGCTGAAGATCGAAGGCCGCTACAAAGATGCGGATTATGTAGCCTTAACGACTCGCAGTTACCGGCAGGCGGTCGACGATGCGTGGGCGGGGCGGCCGCTCTCCACCACGCCGCGCCAGGAATTGGCGCTGGAGCAGGTGTATTCGCGCGGCCTCGGGCCACACTTCATTTCGGGCGTGAATCATCAGAACGTAGTGAGGGGCCGCAGCCCGCGCCACCGCGGCGTCAGGATGGGCGTGGTGGCCGAGGTCGGCGAACAAACTGTCCGCATTGAGCCGGAGATCACGCATGAGATCGCTCCCTTGAAGCCGGGCGACGGCATTGTTTTCGACGCGGCCGATTGGCGCAGCCCGGAGGAAAAAGAAGAGGGCGGCCGCGTATATCGGGTAGAGCCGCTCCTGGACGGCCGTCTGGAGCTGAGCTTCGCGAACAATACGGTCGACTTCCGCCGCATTCGTCCCGGCGACCTGCTCTGGCGCACGCACGATCCTGACATCGACCGTCTGGCGCGCCCATTTCTCGATCCTCCGGCGCCCGTGGCAAAGCAACGGGTCACGGTCCAGGTGACTGCCGGTGAGGGCCAGCCACTCCGTGCGCGGTGGAGCCTGGCAGGGGGACAGTTCGTTACCGTGGAATCGCCGGAGCCGCTTCCGATTGCGCAGCAGCGCGGTTTGACGAAAGAGGCACTCAAAGAACAGTTCGGCAGGCTCGGCAACACGCCCTATGAGCTGGCGGATCTTGAAGCCGATCTCGCTGGCTCGTTTTTCGCTCCCGCATCGCTCTTGAATCGCATGCGGCGTGAGGCGGTGGATCGGCTTCAGGAACTCCAGGCGCGCGCCGCCCCAAGGCAAATTCGTCCTGTTCCCGAGTTTCCTCGCCGGACGGAAACCAGAGCGCCCGCGCCGGCGAAGCTCCATGTCCTCGTGCGCAACAGCGAGCAACTGGAGGCCGCCATCGCTGCCGGGCCGGATAGCATCACGCTCGATTACCTGGATCTTTTTGGATTGCGTCCTTCGGTCGAGCGCGTGAAAGCGGCGGGCGCGGAAGTCCATGTGGCGAGTCCCCGCATTCTGAAGACGGGTGAAATCCGTATTGTCGATTTCCTGGCGAGCCTGGAATGCCCGATTTTGGTTCGCGCCGCCGGCAGCCTTTTCACGCTGCGCCACAAAGTGACGCAGCCGCTCATTGGCGATTTCAGCCTCAACATTGCCAATACGCTGACCGCGGCAATGTATTTGGAATTGGGTCTGGCGCGCTTTACGCCTACGCACGACCTCAACGCCGAGCAGATCGCCAGGCTGGCGGCAACCGCCGGGCCCGAACGTATCGAGGCGATTGCCTATCAGCATTTGCCGGTTTTTTATACGGAGCACTGCGTCTTCTGCCGGTTTCTCTCCACCGGCACGACGCACCGCGATTGTGGCCGCCCGTGCGAACGGCATCGCGTAGCGCTCCGCGATTCGCAAGGCCGCGCTCATCCTGTCGTGGCAGACGTCGGTTGCCGGAACACCGTCTTCGGAGCGGAGGCGCAGGAAGCCAGCGCCCACCTGGATCTATGGCGGGCCGCGGGCATTGGACACTTTCGCCTGGAATTCGTTCACGAATCGGCGCGGCAGGTGGAAGCGGTCACGGCCGCGTTCCGGGCATACTTCTCGAACCGGATCAGCGCGCCGGAACTCGGCGGCGAACTGAAGCGGATTGCGCCCGCGGGCGTCACCGAAGGCAGTTTGTTCGTGGCTCCGGGCTTTGACCGGTTTCCCATCCTTCAATAGAATGGCGGATATTCACAAGGCGGGATTGCTCTATTTGAAGGATGGTCATATCCTGCTTTGCCGCAAGAGCCGCTCGACGGCCCTGCTGATTTTGCCCGGAGGAAAACTGGAGGAAGGCGAAACGGCCCAGGAATGCCTTCTTCGGGAGTGCCGGGAGGAACTGGGAGATGTCGAGCTTATCAATCTGCGCCACCTCGGCAATTATGAAAGCCCGGCCGCGGGATACGCGGACAAGACAGTGAGGATCGAATTGTTTGCAGGTGAATTACGAGGCGCTCCGGTCGCGCGCGCTGAAATTCAGGATCTGGTGTGGTTCGGTCCGGAGGACGATACCGCGCTGCTGGCGCCTAGCCTGCGCGACACCATCTTTCCCGATCTGCGGCGCCGCGGGATCATTGCGCCATCGCCCGTCCAGAAGTAGTGGGCTCCGCGATTACGGCAGCGCGAATACCACCAGCGATTCGTTCCGATCCGGGTTCGGGTCGGTCACTCCCGCTCCGCCGTCCGCCGCCACGATCGCGACATATTGCTTCCCATCTTTGCCCCGATAGGTCATCGGCACGGCAATCGCGCTGTGGTCGAGCTTGGTTTCCCAAAGCAGCTTGCCGGTCCGCGAGTCGAACGCCCGGAATCGCTTGTCGTTGGTCGCGCCAATAAACAACAGCCCGCCGGCGGTGACAATTGGGCCGCCGAAACCAATCCGGCCCGTGTTGCGCTTTCCTGCCGGGAGTTCGTCGGTTACTCCCAGCCTCACTTGCCAGGCAAATTCTCCCGTGGCCGCATTTACGGCCGTCAGCCGGCCCCATGGCGGTTTCTGGCATGGCCAACTGCTGGCCCCCATCAAGCGCCCATTAGCATCTACCCTTCGCCACCAGAATTTCGAATTGAAGGGCGACCCCAAGATGCTCGCCTGCTGATAGGGCACCGGCGAGCCTTCCTTTTCCTTTTGTATCCATCCAATGCTTCCGTATTCGTTGGTGAACACAAACACGTATCCCAGTTTCGGGTCGGAGGCCGTGCCGCCCCAATTGGCGCCACCGATCGCGCCAGGGAAAATCACGCTGGAAACGGGCGGGGAATCCGGGGCGCGGTAGACCCACGGTGTGAACGGTCCCTGGTTGCTCACGCCGCCGCTCCGCTCCACCAGGTCGCGGCATGCCTTGGCGTGCTCTTCGGTCGTGTCCGCCGCCGTTACCAGGTCCTCCATTCGAAAACTCATGCGCCCGAATGGCGGCGGCTTCACCGGGATCGGCTGTGTCGCGGCCGACCATTCGCCGGGTACCTGACTCCGCGGCACCGGTTTTTCCTCCACGCCAAAGACCGGCTTACCCGTCTCCCGGTTCAGAATGTACATGTATCCGACTTTGCCGGTCTGCGCCAGGATCGGCACCTTCTTCCCCTTGATCGCGACATCGATCAGGCCCGGCGCCGGCGGCAGGTCGAAGTCCCACAGGTCGTGATGCACCGCCTGGAAATACCACTTCATCTTTCCGGTGTCCGCATCCAGCGCCACCACCGAGTTGCCGAACAGGTCGTTGCCCTTGCGATCGAACCCGTAAAAGTCGCTGGCGGGGCTGCCATAAGTCGTATACAAGGTGTTCCGCTGGCTGTCCACAGTCATAAAGAATCCCCAGTTGTTGACGCCCGTCCGGTCCTTCCATCCATCGCCATCCCAACTCTCGTGACCCGGTTCACCGGGCTGGGGCACGGAGTGGAACACCCAAACCTTAGCGCCAGTGCGAGCATCGTACGCGCGCGTATCTCCGGGCTGGCCCGCCACCTGAATTTCGCCCACGTTCGCCCCCACGAACAGCAGGTTTTTGTATACGGTGGGCGCGGAGTTGTAAGGGATCCCCAGGTCCACTTCACCTTCCTTGCCGAATCCCGGATCGACCTTGCCGGTTTTCGCATTCAAGGCGATCATTCTGCGACCCGCTGTGAACACGACGCGCGGCGGATTATCGGCATCGCCCGGCCAATAGGCGACGCCGCGACGCGTGGCCCCGCCTCCCGTAACCGTGTAGCTCCAGATTTCTTTGCCGTTCTCGGGTTCCAGAGCCACGATCCGGTTTCCCGCGGGAATGTACATTACGCCGTGGACGACAATGGGCGTTGCTTCCGATGCCGGCGGCAGCTTGTAGCTCCAGGCCAGCTTCAACTGCGCTACGTTCCTGGTATTGATTTGGGTGAGCGGCGAGTAGCGCGTGCCGGCCAGGTCGCGGTTGTACATGGGCCAGTCGGGGTCGGCCTGTGGCTTGGCGGGCTGGGCGAACAGGACGGGCAGCAGCAGGGCGGCGCCCAAGGCGACTCTGCACAGAGTAAGCATGATGACCTTCGAATTATAACGGCTTGCCGGCGCACACGCCCGATGAGGTCCGGCGCGTGCCCTCCATGTATGGTATCTGTAAGCATGCGACCGATTCTTCTTTTTGCCCTGGTTTTGAGCGCTTTTTCCTTGCATGCAGCCGATCCGGCCACGCCTGTTTACTGGAGCGGCAGCAAGACTAAAGAATTGGACCAAGCGGCCGCTTCGCGTCTGAATAAATCCGCGGGACTTGGAACATCGCGATTAATGGATTCGGCATTTATTCTCTACCGCGCAGGGAACTCCCAAGCGGAGATTCACACCCTGCAGGCCGATTTCATCTTCTTTCGCGAAGGCGAGGGCGCGGTGATCGTGGGGGGTAAGATCGTCAATGGCAAGCCTACGGGAGCAGGAGAAATCCGCGGCGAGGCGATCGAGGGCGGGACCACCTATCCTGTGAAAGCCGGGGACACCTTATACGTCCCCAAGGGGGCGCCACATCAGTTCCGCTTGGAACCGGGGCAGCATTTCACGGCGACCATCGTCAAGATAACGCCGCAAGAGTAGCGGATCGACTGTCGCGCCGGAAACCGGTCATACCCGGAGCCCTATGGATGTCCATCTCATAGACGGCACGTACGAACTGTTCCGCCATTTCTACGCGGTCCCCTCGGCGCAGGATCGTGCCGGCCGCGAAATCGGCGCCGTCCGGGGAGTGCTTCGATCGGTTTTGGGAATGATCGAGCAGGGGGTCACGCACCTGGGCGTTGCCACTGACCACGTTGTAGAATCCTTTCGCAATGAGCTGTATGCAGGCTACAAAACCGGCGACGGGGTGGCGCCCCCACTGATGTCGCAGTTTCCGGTTCTGGAAGAGGCGCTCAAGGCAATGGGCATTGTTGTTTGGCCAATGGTCGAGTTCGAGGCAGATGACGCGCTCGCTTCGGCTGCCGCGAAGGCCGCCGGCGACGCGCGCGTGACTCAGGTCATCATCTGCACACCGGACAAGGATCTCGGCCAATGCGTCTCCGGCACGCGCGTGGTCCAACTGGACCGCCGTCGCGGGTTCATACGGGACGAGGCCGGGGTGGAAGCCAGGTTCGGCGTAAAACCCGCATCGATTCCAGACTACCTGGCCGTGCTCGGTGACAGCGCCGATGGGTTTCCCGGTGTGGCGGGCTGGGGCGAGAAAGCCGCGGCTGCGGCCTTATCGCGATATGGCCATCTGGAGAACATCCCCAAAAACTGGCGGGAGTGGCATCCGGCAATCGGCAGTGCACGCCGGCTGGCGACATCCCTGTTCGGCTCCTGGGATGACGCCCTGCTGTTTCGAAGGCTCGCGACCTTGCGGCTGGATGCACCCGTTTGTGAATCGGTGGACGATCTCCGCTGGACGGGGCCACGAACCGGTTTGGAACGGCTATGCCGGGATTTCGGGGCGGCCGATGTTTTCGACCGCGCCACGGTAGCCGCGGCCAGGGCCTCCTCGCAGGCCGCGCTGGTATAGAGGCATCGCTCTTCGACCTTTTCGCCGGTCCAACCGGCCGGAAAGTAAACGGCATCGGTGCCTTCGGTGTGCTCGCCCTCGCGATTACGGGGCTGGCAAATGCGGCTTGGGCACTGTTCGGTTTGGCCCCCGCGTTGCTGTTCGTGACCGGTGCTAATGATGTGGTGGAACCGCGTGCTCCGCCCCGCGCTGGCAGGTTTGCGGCGGCGTGGCCGTCGCTTAGACTGAAGATCCAGGCGGAACTGCAGCGGCTTTGCTGCGCCGTTTTTTTCGCTCAGCCGTTGTGGAATAACCCCTGTCGCGATCGATATCCTGCACGTGCACGGTTACCGAAGCCAGACCAGGGAGGTCCCCGGCGAATTTGTCGATTTCGTCGCCGAGAAGATGAGATACTCTCAGGCGCACAGATGCTGTCCGGCCGGGAGTGTCGTTGCCCGCGGCCAGGGTAACGTGCAAGAACCGCTTCGACTCATCGCCGCCTACGTGGGCATCTTGCAGCGGCACGATCGCGTGCTTCAGATTGCTCAAATTAATCATCGGCACCATCTCCGGCGCCGCTGGATCGGCCGCATGCGCCGGGTTTTCCATCTTGAAGTTGGCGACAACGCGTACCAGGTGGTCCAGCAACTTTTTCGCGTCAAATCCGGTGGCCGCTTTGAATTCTTCGCGTAGCCATTCTTCTGGAACAAACAATCGGAGATGGGGCATTCGTTTTCCAAGTTTATCGGAATCGAACCGCCGGGAGAATGCACAGCCCGTTGCAGCGCCCCATGCGCGGAAGTGGGCTATCGCCGTGGAATGAATGGCTGGGAGGCAGGGATTCGAACCCCGATACGCAGATCCAGAGTCTGCAGTCTTACCGTTAGACGACCTCCCAACGGATGTCCTGATTTTAGCAAACGGCGCAGCCCCAGGCCGATAAATCGTCCGGCTGCTACTCGAAATCGATCCGCGCAATCACCATCCGCGGCATCACATTATTCCAGCTATCCGGGATGGTGTCGAACGGCAGCCGGAACGGCCTGGTATCGCCCGGCGCCAGCCCGCCCGCCTTCGCGCTCACGATGGGCGTGCGCTGCCGCAGCACAACCTGTCCGTATGGATCGTAGAACACGCAGTTGATCTCCACCAGGTTCAGCTTCCGGCCGCCCATGTTCTGAATCTTCCCCGTGATCTCTACCAGACGGCGGTGGAAGTAGTCCTCGTGGGCACTCATATCCACATCGCTCAATTTGAGATTCCGGACGTACGCCTTAGCTTCTTCGGTCAAGGGGGGCGGGGGAGGCGGCGGTTGGTTCGACGCGCGATCCAGGTACCAGAAGCCGGCCGCGCCGGCGGCCAGCATCACGCCCACCACTATGGCAAATGGCGGGAGACCCGTTCTACTTTCCGCCAACCGTCATCTCTCCGATTTTGATTGTAGGCGCGGCCACCGATCCGCGGAACTCCAGGTCCGAGCCCGCGGCCTCGATTCCCAGCAGCATCTCTCGCAGATTCGCGGCGATGGTCACTTCGGAAACCGCGAACGCCAGCTCGCCGTCGCGGATCCACAGCCCGGCCGCGCCCTGCGAATAATCGCCCGTGACGGTATTCACTCCGAAGCCCTGAGTCTCGGTCACATAAAACCCGTTGCGGATGCCGCCGACGATCTGTTCCGGAGTTTCGGCTCCTTTTTCCAGGTAAAAGTTGCCGTGGCCGATCCCCGGATTGCCCGTCAGCCCGCGTGACGCGTTGCCGGTAGTCTTCATGCCCAGCTTGCGCGCGGCGTAGCAGTTTAGCAGATAGCTTTTCAACACCCCGCGCTCGATCACCACCGTGCGCCGCGACGCCACTCCTTCATCATCGAACGGCGAAGTCCCGAACAACCCGGGAATGGTGCCGTCATCGATCACCGTGACGCATTCGCTCGCCACCTTTTCGCCCAGCTTGTCCTCGAGAAACGATTGATGCCGGTAAATGGCCATCCCGTGCACGGCATCAAACAGGTTCCCCAGCAGGCTGCGCGCCACCCGCGCCTCGAAGACCACCGGCACTTTCTGCGTCGTTACTTTCACCGGATTGAGGCGCCGCAGAGCGCGGCTCGCGGCGATGCGCCCCACCTGTTCCGGCGGCTCCAAACCGCTGAATCCGCGCGCCAGCGAACTCCAGTAATCCCGCTCCATCGATTCGCCCTCGCGCGCCACCGGCACCGCGCTCAGCGAGCAGTAGCTGGTGCGGTACTCCCCGGCGAACCCCCGCGAGTTTACGAATACGTGCCGGCCCAGGTGCGAATCGAACGATGCGCCTTCGGAATTGAAAATGCGCGGATCGGAATCGAGCGCGGCAGCTTCCGCCCGCTTCGCCGTTTCGATCTTCATGCCGGTTTCAAGGTTTGCCACATCCGGCGCGGCCAGCCGCAGGTCTCCGGCCAGCGAGCCGAATTCGTCCGCCTCCGGAAGGCCCGCGCAAGGATCTTCATTGGTCACATCCGCCAGTTCGATCGCCGACCGTACCAGCCGCTCGATACCCTCGCGGGAAAGGTCCGAAGTCGAAGACGATCCGGCCCGCCGCCCCACCAGCACCCGTACGCCAATGCCGCGCGATCCCGCTTCCTTCAGGCTCTCCAACTCCCGCATGCGCACATTGGCGGAAAACTCTTCCCCTTCCGCGACCGTGCACTCGGCGTCGCTCGCTCCGGCATCGAGCGCGCGCTTCACCACTTCGTGCGCCAGTTCGATCAAGTGATTTTGGGACAGGCTCATGCCGTGCCTCCCACCGTCATCTTATCGATGCGGATCGTGGGGATGCCGACGCCCACGGGTACGCTCTGGCCTTCCTTTCCGCACACCCCCACGCCTTGATCGAGCTTCAAATCGTTTCCCACCATGCTGACGTACTTCAACGCTTCGGGCCCGTTGCCGATCAGCGTGGCGTTGCGCACCGGCCGCGTGATTTTGCCATCTTCGATGAGATAGCTTTCCGACGCGGAGAACACGAAGTTGCCGCTGGTAATGTCCACCTGCCCTCCGCCGAAACTTACGCAATAAAGGCCCTTCGGCACCGAGCGGATAATCTCTTCCGGATCGCTTTCGCCGGCCAGCATGAACGTGTTTGTCATGCGGGGCAGGGGCATGTGCTCGTAGCTCTCGCGCCGTCCGCTGCCGGTAGGCGCCGCGCCCAGCAGCGTGCTCGAAAGTTTGTCCTGCAGGTAGCCGCGCAGCACGCCGTTTTCGATCAGCACGTTCCGCTGCGTCGGCTGGCCCTCGTCATCCATGTTCAGCGATCCGCGCCGGTGATGGATCGTGCCGTCATCCACTACCGTGCACAACTCGCTCGCCACCTTCTGGCCGATGCGTCCGCTGAAGGCCGAAACGCCCTTGCGGTTGAAATCGGCCTCGAGGCCATGGCCCACGGCTTCGTGCAGCAGGATGCCGGGCCATCCCGGTCCCAGCACGACCGTGGTTTCCCCAGCCGGTGCTTCCACTGCGCCCAGCATGGCCAGCGCTTCGCGCGCCGCTTCCTTTGCAAAGTATTCCGGTGTCTTCTCGTTCAGGAAAAAGCCCAGTTCCACGCGTCCCCCGCCGCCCGCATGACCACGTTGGGGCGCTCCGCCGTTTTCGCGCGCCAGCACGGAAACGTTCAGCCGCGCCAGCGGCTGCCGGTCCGCTGTCAGCACCCCATCGCTGGTGGCGATCAGCACGTGCCGCAAATTGTCCGCATACACGGCGTTCACCTGAAAGATGCGCGAATCGTATGCCCGAGCGGCGCGGTCCGCCCGCCGCACCAGTTCCACCCGCTCCGCGAAGGGAGTCTCGGTGGGCGCAGTGGCTACCGGATACAGGTTGTGCCGCCGGCCCTCCTTCAGGTTGAAGCTTTCCACCTTGCTCGGCCCCGCCGCGATGTATGCCGCCACGCGCGCGGCCTTGAGAATTTTCTCCACGGAAAGGTCGTCGCTGTAGGCGTATCCTGTGCGTTCCCCCGCAATGACGCGGACGCCCACTCCCATCGAAACCCCTTGCGCCGCGCTCTTCACGATCGATTCATCGATCCCGATCGAACTGGTCAGCAGGTACTCGAAATACAGGTCCGCGTAATCCCCTCCGTGGGAAAGCGCTTCCGCCAGGCATCTCTCCAGATCCTGCCGCGTCAGTTGGAAACGCGAGGCGAATATGGTCTCCGCAAATTGCATGATTTCAGGCTATCATGCCGGTTTTCGGGAGCCTCCTGAATGGCGGCCGCCAAAGAAGCTCCTCCGTACCTCAACCGCCTGAAGCCGCCGCGGGCTATTTTCTCTCGCTCAGACTGCGATACACCGCTTCGACGAATTTGTCGGTAGTCCAGAACCCGGTGGTGGCGCCGTATTCGGGATCGTAGTCGCGCGTGGGCTGGGCGGCCTTCACCTGCTCCAGGGTCATGCCCTTGTGAATCAGATTCTGGATGCGGTCGCGGATGATGGTGGCCATGTCGCGATACTCCACCACGTCGGCCTGGTCGCACAGGCGGCCGTGGCCTGGAATGACGTAGGTGCCGCCTTCCTGCTTATCGGCGGGGATGGTCAGTTCGATTAGCTTGTTGAGGGCGGCAATGGTGCCTTGAATGCTGCCGCCGTGCTGCAGGTCGATGATGGGATAGTTGCCCGGAGTGAAAATATCGCCCGCGCTTACCACGTCGGAACGGCGGAAATAGACGAAGCTGTCGCCATCGGTGTGGGCGTTGGGTTGATGGATGATTTCGATGCCCTCGCCATTAAAGTACATGTGCTTTTCATTGGTGATGTAGGTATCGGTGGGCAGAGCGCCGAAGGGAATCGCGGCCTCGCCGGCGGCCGGCGGGGCGCTCATGCGGTCGAGCACCGCCTGATTCGCGACGATCGCCGCGCCTTCCGCTGCGTCGGTGAGATTGCCGGCCACGTTACCGCCCGTGATCGTGACTCCCGCCTTGGCAATGGCTTCGTTGCCGCCGGTGTGATCCGCGTGAAAGTGCGTGTTGATGATGTAGCGAATGGGCCGGCTCGATAGCTTGCGGACTTCGGCCAGCACCTTCTCGCTGTTCTGCGCCAGGCCCGTATCCACCAGCAGCACCCCCTGGTTGCCGACCTGGATCGCGATGTTCCCGCCCGCGCCCACCAGCATGTATACATTGCCCTGCACGGGCAGGACATGGAGTTCGGCGTTCTGCTGCGCCGCGGCGGGAATCCCCGCCGCCAGCAAGACGAAGGCGAGGGCAAAAAGTGGTTGTCTCATCCGAGTAGGCCCCGTCATTTCGCCGTGGCGAGTTTCTTCTCTTCGGCCGCCAATTTTTGCTGGTATTCCGGGTACATGGTTTCCGCCCCGCCCCGGGCTGCTTCCGGTGGAATACCGTATTTTTTGGGGAATTCTTCCAGGAACTTGTTTTCGCCCGGCAGATGATTCGGCACGACGCCCGGCTGGCGAATCACTTCCGTTACAGGCTCGCAGGGGTAAGGATCGATGTGCTGCCGCGGATCGGCCACCCAGTCCGTGGTGCGGATGAAGGGCTCGGTCAGATAGGCCGGGTCGGTAACGATGCTGACCAGGGTGAGATAATCGCCGTGGCGGATCCAATGTTCGGTTAAGGTGGCTTTGTCGCTGCGTGGAATGCCGTTGCGCCGGATCCACCCGATTTTCAAATGAGTGGTGTAGACGGTAAGCATATCGCCATCCCACTTGCCCGTGGAAAAGCCCTGCCAGGTGTGCGGCGCATAGTCGGGTGGATGCGGGCGGCCATCCATCCAGATGGTTCGCTCCGGCGCTTGCCACGAGATGTGCGTGTGATAGGCGATCAGCTTTTGCGACTCGCGGTCCACCTCTTTCCAGATGCGCAGATTCGCTGGGCCGCGCGGGCCATAATCGGCCGGGTGCGGTTTGCACTGGTGCTCCGGCAAGGTGAGCAGGGAGGCGTCCCAGGTGTCGCCGCGCATGCGCGCCGCATCGTTGATGGGAAGGCCGAGATAGTCGCCGATCTCAGGGCCGGGAATCCGCTCGGGCTGATCCTCGTGGAAGCGCGGCGCCCACTCTCCGGAAGGATCCACCTGCGCAAACACCGGCAGAGCGGAAATCGCAGCCAACAGCAAAATAGCTTTAGCCGCCATGGCACCCTCCTCGACGCCACATTCTATGGAACTCGCGCCCGCGGCGGCTTACACAATCGCCACCGCGAGGAACAGAATCTTGACTCATCTGGCGCCCTGTATTCACTTTCCACCCTGGCGGCGGTACGCGCCCGGCGTGACCCCGACCTGCCGCAGGAACCAATTTGAAAGGTGGCTCTGCGAAGAGAATCCGGCGGCCAGCGCCACTTCTACGATCGGCGTGTCCGTGCCGCGCAGCATCTCCTTCGCCCGCTCGATGCGGCGCTCGAGCACGTAACGGTGCGGCGATTGGCCCACGGCGGTTTTAAAAGCCCGCGCCAGGTATAACGGGCTGATGCCCACTTCGGCGGCCATGCGCTCCAGGCTCAGATCGGCGCCGAGGTTCTCTTCGATGTACTCGATCAGGCGGCGCATGCGCCAGCCCGCAATTTGCTGTGGCGGCCGCGCCCGCGGCGGCTTCGAACGGGCGGAATGATGGCGCGCCAGGTGGGCCGCAATCATCTGCGCCAGGGTATCGATGTACAGCCCGTCTTCGGCGGTGCCCTCGCGCAGCGACGCCGCGATGGCTATGGCCAGTTGCTCTAAAAGCGGATCGGTAATGGCGAAGCGCGGCACGATCGCCGCCGCCCGGGGATCGCAACCGTACATATCGGCGACCGCCGATTCATAGATCGAGTAACGCAAATAGACCTGCAGAATTTCCGGACGTCCGTTATGCCGCCACTGCGCGACCGCTTCGCCCGGCGTCAGACAAATTCGCCGCGGGCCGATCAACGCCCGTTCGGCCGCCGCGCCCGCGAGCTTGCGCGTGACTTCCGTGGGCCGCGTGAGATGGTAGATGAAGGATGGGTGGCGGATGGCGCCCTCGGTAGCCTGGAACGGCGCCTCTTCCAAAATGGCGGCGTACAGCGAGCGCCAGCCGATTTCCGGACTTTGGGCAACTACGCGATTTCCGGGCCGGAGCACCCGCCCGTGCGTTTCGCGCACGCTAAAGACAGGAGTTTCCCTTGTGAGCACACGAACCTCTCCAGGGAGGTTAGGGGTATTATACGCCCGCGGCGATGCTGGTCTTGGTGCTGGCGCCCGTGGAGATTTTCGCGTGCCGCCGCGAACAAGCCGTATCGCATTAAGGCTTGCTCCGCCCAGTACTCAGTGCCTTTGGCAACCAGACTAAGGCCCGCCTCCTTCTACAATGAGAAATAGTGAGGGGAATCAGTCTCGATCTGGTTACCGGTGTGGTCTTCGCCTTCGCGCAATGGCGATTAGTGGTGGTCGTCTTGCGATGGGCAAGGCGTCGTGGTGTCGATCTGCGTCTGGCTGGCGCGCTGCTGGCAGCGTTCGAGTTGCTGATGGCTGCCGGATTCCTTTGGAATGATTCGCCATTCGGCCATGCGATGCCATCGCGGGCCATGTCCGTGTTCGGGGCGGTCGCGTTCCTCTGTTTATTCGCTTCGACCTGCGCGGTGGGAGTACACGCCATTCTGGCTCCGCTTCGCTCAAGGGGGAAAGCTGGAAACGGCAACCTGTCTCGGCGGCGCGCGCTTACTATGGCGGGCAACGCGATCGTAGCCGGGCCGTTTGCCGCGCTGGGCTATGGCGCGCTGGTGGAGCGCACCAATTTTCAGGTGAATGAGATCGATGTGCCGCTCGCCGGCCTGCACCGCGACCTGGACGGCCTGCGTCTGCTGCTACTGAGCGACATTCACCTGGGAATGTTTCTGAGCGAGCGGGAGTTGGCGCGCATGATCGATGCGGCCTGCGAACTGGAGCCGCACGCCGCCTTCGCCACCGGCGATTTCATTTCCACGTTCGGCGATCCGCTTGAAGCCTCCATTCGCCAGGTTGCGCGCGTCAAGGCCGATGCCGGCATGCTGGGGTGCCTGGGAAATCACGAACGGTACGCCCACGCGGAGGACGAAGCTACCCGGCTGGCCGCGCGCGCCGGCATCCCCATTCTGCGTGGCCAGGCGCGGCAGCTACGGTTCGGCAATGCCACGCTGAACGTGGCAGGCGTCGACTATCAGCGGAGTTCCGAACGGCGCGCGTACCTGGCGGGCGCCGAGCGGCTGATCGAGCCGGGCGCGTTCAATCTTCTGCTTTCGCACAATCCCGACGTGTTCCCCGTGGCCGCGCGCCAGGGTTGGTCATTAGTGCTGGCGGGGCATACGCACGGCGGGCAGGTGAACGTGGAAATCCTGGACCGCTCCATCAGTCCGGCCGCGTTTCTCACGCCATACGTGCGCGGGCTGTATCATATTGGCCCTTCGGCCGAATACGTGACCCGCGGCATTGGCACCGTGGGGATTCCGGCGCGACTGGGTTCGCCGCCCGAAATCTCGCTTCTGCGGCTACGGAAGGCGTAGAATCGCGGTTTGTGCGCTATCTGATCCTGAGCGATTTGCATTCCAACTGGGAGGCGCTGGAAGCGGTATTGCGCGACGCCGAAGGCGCGTACGATCAGGCACTCTGTTGTGGCGATCTGGTGGGTTACGGCGCCGATCCCAACCGCGTCACCGAGTGGGTGCGCGGCCATTGCGCAACGGTGGTGCGCGGCAATCACGATCGCGCCTGCACGGGCCTTGAAGACCTCGAGTGGTTCAACCCGGTAGCGCGGCAGGCGGCCGTCTGGACACTGCAGCGCCTTTCGCCCGAAAACGCCGCGTATGTCCGTGGCCTGCCGCATGGCCCGGTTTTCGTGGATGGCATCCAGTTGCTGCACGGCTCGCCCACGGATGAGGACGAATACGTGGTGCGGCCCGAGGACGCCGCCGGCGCCTTCGCTTACCTGGAAAGCCATCTGGCATTTTTTGGCCACAGCCACATCCAGGGCGGCTTCCTGTGGAACCATTCGCGGGTAGAAACCATTCCGCCGGTTTCGATTCGTGGCGCTTGCTCGGTGATGGATATCGAACCGGATACAGGCTACCTGCTGAACCCCGGTTCGGTGGGCCAGCCACGAGATGGAGATCCGCGCGCGGCTTACATGCTCTACGATTCCGGCGCCTCCATGGCGCGCTACCGCCGTGTGCCGTACGATGTGGAGAAGGCCCAGCGGAAAATCCGCGACGCCGGGCTGCCGCCGTTTCTGGCGGACCGGTTGGCGGCGGGGCGGTAGCCCGCTAAGCTTTAGAATCAAACTTGGTCCTCGTTGAAAACGTCTCCAAGCGGTATCGCCTCTACCAGCGCCCCGCGGACCGGCTCTGGGAATTGCTTCCAGGCGCGCGGCCGCGACACAGCGATTTCTGGGCGCTGCGCGATATCAGCTTCTATGTAGACCGCGGGGAGACGCTGGGAATCGTCGGGCCGAATGGCTCGGGTAAGAGCACGCTGCTCGAGATCGTCAGCGGTATCCTGCAGCCCACCGCGGGGCGGGTTGCGACGAAAGGCCGGACGGCGGCGCTGCTCGAGCTGGGCGCGGGCTTCAATCCGGAATTCACCGGCCGCGAAAATGTCTATCTCAACGGCGAAATCATGGGCTTGAGCCGGGCGCAGATCCGCAAGGCGATGCCTGCCATTGAAGCTTTCGCGGAAATCGGCGATTTCATCGAGCGGCCCGTGAAAGAGTATTCGAGCGGCATGTATGTGCGCCTGGCGTTTTCGACCGCCATCCACGTGGAACCGGAGATTCTGATCGTCGATGAAGCGCTGGCGGTGGGCGATGCGGTGTTCGCCAACCGCTGCGTGCGGAAATTCGAAGAAATGCGCGAGCGCAAGATTACGGTGCTGTTCGTCTCGCACGATCTCGGCCTCGTGAAGCAGCTTTCAAACCGCGCGATTTTCCTCATGCACGGCTCGATCGAAGCCGAGGGCGCGCCCAACGACGTCATCAACCGCTACATCGGGCTGGTGCTCGAACGGCAGGCCCCGCGCGTCCGCAAACAAGAACGCCTGCGGGCCAGCCACCGCCATGGCGATGGTTCAAGCGAGGTGGTTTCGATCGATCTGCTAGACGCGCGCGGCCAACCGGCGGCGGCGGTGCAGGCGGGCGAGTGGATCACCGTGCGGGTGCGCTCGCGTTTTCACGCGCCGGTCTCCGATCCCATGGTGGGCATCCTCATCCGCACGCGTATCGGCATGGAAGTGTATGGGACGAACACGCGGATTGAAAACAAGAGCCTGGGCGATTTCGCGGCTGGCGATGAACTGGAGATCGATTTCCGCATGGAATGCTGGCTCACGCCGCAAACCTACACGCTCACCGTGGCCACGCAGAATGGCGACGGCACCAGCCACGACTGGCTCGACGATGCCATTGCCTTCGACGTGGTGGATGCGCGGCACGCGGCGGGTGTGGCCAATTTGAGGGCACGGATCGAATGGCGCGTGTCACGGTGAAGGTGCATCCAAGGGCGAAGCGCTCGGCCCTCGCCGGGCGGCTCGGCGAGGCATATAAGCTCGATTTGGCCGCGCCGCCGGTGGATGGAAAAGCCAACGCAGAGTGCACCCGCTTCCTCGCGGAACTTGCGGGAGTGCCGCGGGCCGCCGTGCGCATCGTCAAGGGACCCGCCAGCCGGACCAAGGTGATCGAAGTCGATGGCCTTGACGATGCGGAGCTGGCTCGATTGCTTACGGCTGATAAGTAGATGCGCCGTTGATACTGCCGATGGTGGTGCCGCCCGAGGTGGTTACCGATAGCGAGCCGTTAACCGTGCTGCCCACCTGGTCGAAGTCGTTCACAGTCAATGTGAGGCTGCCCCCGGTGATGGCGGAGGTGCCGTACAGACCGCTATTGCCGGTCGTATTGAAGGTGAGCGTTTGGCCCGAAAGCGTGCCGTTCGTGAAGGAAGCCAGCAATGGACCCTGTTGCGATACGGCTACCGCGGTGTAGCCGCCACTGCCGTTTGGACTGATGCTAAAGAGCACGGACGGCGTGGAGAGGCTCAGATTCCAGGTTCCGGTCACGAATAATTGACTAAACGGGGTGGCCGTGGAACCCGCCGCCGTGCCGATTATCGGCGGTCCGGCTGCCGCATAAACCGGGGCGGCGGTAAAAGCGCCCGTGGCGTTGAACCGCAGCGTGAGGACCGCAAGGCTCGGCGTCGAGGTATAAATTTCCATCAGGCCGCTCTGCCCCGAAACCGAGTTGATTATCGGCGTCAGATTGGCGGGGGCGAGATTGATGCTGTTGAACGGGAAATTGTAATGACCCAAAGCGGGAATCGTGATCGAGGACTGAATCGTGGTTCCGCCGGTAGTCTTCACCGCAATATTCACGGTTTGTGACGTATTACTGATATTGGCGATGGCCAGACCAACCGCGGCGCTGAGGGTTTGATCGAACGGAACCAGGAACCGCGCGGCGGCCGGCATCGCAACTCCCGTCGAATCCTGGTGCGCCAACCCGGGGGCAATGCTGGTGAAAATCGCGTACGCCTGAATTCCCGGCCCGGCGGCGATGTCAGCCCAGCCCGCGGAGGTTACCGACGCCGTGGCCGTGGTGTGCAGCAGAATCGTGGTTCCCGCCGGAACGTTTAAGGGAAACACCGACGCTTCCGGTTCGATAAAGCCCAGGTTCCAGGAGACCGTATTCCCCGGCGTCACTTCTTTCCAGAAACTCATGCTGGTAATGGACGAAGCCGCCGAACTGGTGTTCGTAATTACCAGCGTGGTCTGCCAGTCTTGAATGCCCGGCAGACCTCCATCGGCGATTTGCGCGATATACAGATGTTGTGTCTGCGCTCGGCCTACGGAAGCCCCTATCAGCAGGCCGGCGAGTGCGGCGAATGAGGCGAATCGGTTGGTGGAGATCATCGCCTTACATAGTAATCTGAAAGCGCCTCGAGCGTGCTTTAAATAACATTAATGCGCCCCTTCTGATCCCCGGCCGGGGTGACGTACCGTACAATCCTGGTATCGCATGGAACTCGAAAAGATTCAGCGGGAACTCGCCGCGCAACATTTGGAGGGCTGGTTGTTCTTCGATCATCGCCAGCGCGATCCGCTGGCCTACCGGGTGCTCGGCCTTCCAACCACGCGCATGGCGACCCGCCGCTGGTATTACCTGATTCCGGCGCACGGTGAACCGGCGGGGCTGGAGCATCGCGTCGAAAGCGGCATGCTCGGATCGCTGCCCGGCAGCAAGATTCCATATTCCAGTTGGACCGAGCAAGTGGCGGGACTGCGCGCGCTCCTCGGCGGCAGGAAACGGATCGCCATGCAGTATTCGCCTAACTGCGCCATTCCCTATGTCTCCATGGTGGATGCGGGCACGGTGGAACTGGTGCGCAGCCTGGGCGTGGAGGTGGTCAGTTCGGCCGAACTGATTCAGGCGTTTGAAGCCCGCTGGACGCCGGAAGCGCTCGAATCCCACCTCGAAGCGGGGCGGCGCGTCGATCGCGTGCGCGCCGCGGCCTTCGAACTGGTTCGCGAGCGCACGCGCAATGCCGCGCCGCTCACTGAGTACGAGGTGCGGCAGTTCGTGCGCGATTCCTTCGCCAAGGCTGGGCTCGTCGCCGATCACGGGCCGATCGTGGCGGCCAATGGGAACGCCTCCAATCCGCACTATGAACCAACCGCGGAGGCTTCCGCGCCTATCCGCCGCGGCGATTTCGTGCTCATCGATATGTGGGCCAAGTTAGACCTGCCAGGGGCGGCTTACTACGACATCACCTGGACCGCCTTCTGCGGCAATAGTCCCACCGGCGAGATGCGCAACGTCTTCGCGGTAGTCGCCGGCGCGCGCGACGCGGCGATTGCGCGCGTCGCGGAAGCCGTGAAGGCGGGGCAGGATTTGCGCGGGTTCCAGGTAGACGATGCGGCGCGCGAATTTATCAAGGGCCGCGGCTATGGCGATTACTTCACGCACCGCACCGGGCATTCGATCGGGCAGGAAGTGCATGGTAACGGCGCGAACATGGATAACCTCGAAACGCACGACGACCGGCGGGTAGCGCCGTGGAGTTGCTTCTCGATCGAGCCTGGAGTCTATCTGCCGGCATTCGGCGTGCGCTCGGAAGTGAACATGTTCGTGGGCGAAAAAGAGGCGCGGGTGACGGGCGAGGTGCAGCGCGAGTTGCTGCTGTTGTAATCACCGCTTGCATAGGGAATAGCGAATTTACCAGTACGTTTGGTACCGTTTAGCATTGTGGCAGGAACTGAAACGTGCATCGGAAGGCTGTAATCCGGTTTATAATTCCCTCACGAGTGCGTGAATGGAACTCTGGAGGTCTAAGCAGATGAAGCTGACTACTTTCGGGATGCTGGTGGCCTTTGGGCTCTGCGGCGCGGCTAATGCAAGCGTGGTGCTTAGCGAGAACTTTGACGAGCTGACTCCCAATTTAGCGGTGACCTCAGCCGGTGCTTTCAGCGCCATCAATGGAACGAACATCGATCTCGTAGGAGGCGGTCTTTTCGGATCTCTTTGCGCTTCGCCAGAAAGCGGCAATTGCGTAGATATGAATGGGTCCTTCGGAAATCCGCAGGGGTAACTGCAGTCGAATATGCTCTTCAACCCCGGCGCATATCAACTCAGTTTCGACTTGATCGGCAGTCAACGCGGTAGCACGGCTTCGGTCACCGTCACTTTCGGAAATTACAACCAGACGTTCTCCCTAGCCAGTGATGACACTACCAGCGGGATCGTCACAAATCAATTGGTAACACTTACCTCGCCGGGGCATCTGCTGTTTGCTAGCAATACCCCAGGCGATCAAGGTCTCCTGCTGGACAATGTCGTGGTTTCGACCGCTTCGGCAGTGCCCGAGCCATCGAGCTTCGTGCCACTGGGGTTCGCGCTGCTGGCAAGCGCGGCGCTGCTGACTCGCCGGAAGCTAGCGCGCTAGCGCAGCCACGCCCGGCAACTCGATCCCCGCCAGGAATTCGAGCGAAGCGCCGCCCCCGGTAGAGACGTGGGTAATCTTCCCAGTTACGCCCGCGGCTTTCACGGCCTTCTCCGAATCGCCTCCGCCCACCACGGAAGTTGCGCCTGAGTTGGCCACGGCTTTGGCTATGGCAACTGTGCCCTGGTCGAAAGGAGGCTTTTCGAAGATTCCCATCGGCCCGTTCCAGATGACGGTCTTGGCGCCGGCCAGAACCTTCGAATACTGGTCAACGGTTTTGGGGCCGATGTCCACGGCGATCTTGCCATCGGGTATTGTCTCGACCGCTTCATGCGCAGCGCCGGGCGCGATCTCGGAGACGACGATATGATCTACAGGCAGCATCAGTTTGGGGCCGAAATCGGCCAGCAGTTTCTTCGCGAGATCGACCTTATCGGCTTCGACCAGTGACTTGCCCGTAGGCCGACCCTGCGCTTTCAAGAATGTGTACGCCATCGCGCCGCCGATCAGCAGCTTGTCGACGATTTTCCCGAGGTTCTCGATCACTTCGATCTTGTCGGAGACTTTCGCGCCACCAAGGATGGCCACGCACGGCCGCTCGGGGTGGCTGATCGCCATGCCGAGATACTTCAGCTCCTGTTCCATCAGCAGTCCGGCCGCGGCTTGCTTAACGAATTTCACCATGCCTTCCGTGGAGGCGTGCGCGCGGTGGGCGGAACCGAAAGCGTCGTTGACGTAGATATCGCAGAGCGCGGCGAGCTGTTTGGAAAACTCGGGGTCGTTCTTCTCTTCCTGCGGGTGAAAGCGGAGATTTTCGAGCAGCAGCACTTCGCCCGGCTTGGGCAGCATACCTTCCACCCGCGGCCCGATGCAATCCGGCGCCATCTTCACCGGGCGATTCAGCAGTTCGCCGAGGCGCGCGGCGGCCGGCGCGAGGCTCATCTCGGGATCGGGCTTGCCCTTCGGGCGGCCGAGGTGCGAGGCGAGAATCACCGCCCCGCCGTGATCGAGCGCGTACTGAATGGTGGCGAGCGATGCGCGGATGCGTTTATCGCTGGTAATCGCCATCTGCCCCTGAGCGTTTTTCTCCAGCGGGACGTTGAAATCGACGCGAATGAACACCCGCTTGCCTTTCAGATCCAGGTCGCGAATGGAGGGATAGGAAGGCATTTCACGACGAGGGTAACACGGCTACTGGCCCACGGTAATGGTCAAACTGCGGGTCACGCTATGCCCCGAACCGTCTTCCGCGACGAGAGTGTATACCGTGGTCCTTCGCGGCGAAATCTCGAGGCAGCGTCCCGATGCAGGCCACACCGGGGCAACCGGGGGATCGAGCCGGACGGTCTTCGCGCTGATCGTGGCGTAACAGAGCCGCGTCCGGCCGCCACGCTCGATCCGCGGCGGAACCGCATAGAAATCGGAGATCTTGAGAGTCCCGAGGAGGTCCAGCGTGCGCCGGGCCTCTTCCGCTTGCTTCTCCGCGAGCTTGCGTTGCGCTTCGCGGTTGCTGCTCCAGCGGGAATAAAACACCACGCCGTTGTAGACCAGGGCGATCAGAACGGCGATCCATAGAAAGGGCAGGACGCGACGCACGATTATCCCTCAGAATCCAGCGCCGGAAACACGCTGAGAATCGCCTCCACCAGGCCATCCACGCTGTAGGGATTGGCTTCCACAGTGACTTGTACTCCGAGACTCCTGGCGGTTTGCGAAGTGATTGGGCCGATGGAAGCGACTGTCACTCCATCAAGTGAGTGGGCGCCGGCGGCGGTTACGAAGTTCTGCACGGTGGAGGAACTGGTGAAGGCGATGCAATCGGGTTTGCGGCCGGAACCGAAGATCGCGGCGGCCTGCGCGGGGGCTTCTTCGGGAATGACCGTGCGGTAGGCTTCGACCACCTCGACGTGAGCGCCGCGGCGGGTCAGTTCGGCGGGAACGAGATCGCGCGCGACGGCGGCGCGGGGCAGAAGGATGCGCTTGCCCGCCAGATCGTGAGACTGGAAAGCTTCGAGCAGACCTTCGGCGACATAGTCTCTACCCATAAGGTCTACTTTAAGGTGCAAAGCTTCCACCGCGGCGCGCGTGGCCGGGCCGATGGCGCAAATGCGGGCGCGAAGCGAACGCAGATCAACGGCCGAGCGATCCAGGCGATCGAGGAAGAAGCGGACGCCGTTGGAGCTGGTGAAAATGAGCCAGTCGTAGCAAGCCAGATTTTGGATGGCCCGGTCGAGCGCCGTGTAGTCGGCGGCCGGGCGGATTTCGATGGTGGGGAGTTCGATGACCTCGGCGCCGAGAGCGCGCAGGCGAGCGGAGAGGGCTTCGGCCTGGCCTTTGGCGCGCGTGACTACGATGCGTTTGCCAAATAGCGGCAAGCGCTCGAACCAGCCGAGCTTTTCGCGCAGGCGAACGACTTCACCGACGACGATGGTGGCCGGCGGTTTGAGCGCATGCTGCTCGATGAGTGAGGGCAGGGAAGAAAGCGTTCCAACGATGGTCTGCTGATCGGGGCGCGTGGCCCAGCGCACGGCCATGGCGGGCGTATCGCCGGGACGGCCGCGGGCGATCAATTCGCGGGCGATGGCGGCGAAGTGAGTGAGCCCCATGAAAATGACGAGTGTTTCCGACAGGCCCACCCGGTTCCAGTCGATGGCTTCAACCGCGTGGCCGGTGACAAAGGTAACCGCGGAGGTGTGTTCGCGGTGCGTGAGGGGCACGCCGGTATAGGCGGCGATGCCGAGCGGGGTGGTGACGCCGGGAACGATTTCGAACGGGATGCCGGCATCGGCCAGGGCTTCGGCTTCTTCGCCGCCGCGTCCGAAGATGAAGGGGTCGCCGCCTTTAAGCCGCACTACCGTAAGCCCGCGCCGGGCGCGCTCGATCAGCATGCCGCAGATTTCGTCCTGCGCATAGGTGTGCGAGGACTTCTTCTTGCCGACATAAACGCGTTCGGCGGAGGCCGGGGCGAGCGAAACAAGAGCATCGCTGGCGAGGTGATCGTAGAGCACGGCATCGGCGTGTTCGAGAATGCGGCGCCCTTTCCAGGTGATGAGTTGGGGATCGCCCGGGCCTGCGCCGATTAAGTAGACCTTACCGGACATACACCGCGTCGAGGATTTGGCGCGCGCCCTTTTGGAGAAGTTCTTCGGCAACGGCGCGCCCCAGGGATTCGGCTTCGGCGGGTAGGGCATCGGATGCGGCGCCTACGAGTTGCGAGCCATCCGGCGCGGCCACAATCGCCCGGATGAGGAGACGGCCATTTACGAGCACGGCATGCGCCCCAATGGGAACCTGGCAGCCGCCCCCCAAAGTCGCGAGCACGGCGCGTTCGGCCGTAACGGCGGCGCGGCTGGCGGTGTGCTCTAGGCGGGCGCAGGCTTCGCGGCCGGCGCCGGAATCGCGGCTTTCGAGCGCCAGCGCGCCCTGGCCCACGGCGGGGCACATCACTTCCAGCGGAAGGATTTCGGCAATGTGGCGCTCCCAGCCGAGGCGCTTGAAGCCGGCGGCGGCCAGCACGATAGCGTCGTAGCGGCCTTCCTGTAGCTTGCGCACGCGTGTATCCAGGTTGCCGCGCAGCGGCTCAATTGCCAGATCGGGCCGCTGGTGGCGCAGTTGCGCTTCGCGGCGCAACGAACTGGTTCCAATTCTGGCCCCGGCGGGGAGATCCGCAAGTGCGCGGCCCAGAATAGCATCGCGCGCATCTTCGCGTTCGGGAACCGCCGCCAGCACCAGGCCGGAAGGCAGTTCGGTAGGCAGGTCTTTCAGACTGTGCACGGCAACGTCGGCCCGCCGGTCGAGCAGCGCTTCTTCAATCTCCTTGGTGAACAGACCCTTCGTCCCGGCCTTGGCAAGTGGGACGCCGGTGATTTTGTCGCCGGTGGTTGTGATGATCTCAATCCGGCTTTCGAAGCCCATCTCGGAAAGGCGCGATTGCACCCAGCGTGCTTGCCACAGAGCGAGTTGGGAGCCGCGGGAGGCGATTACCAGCATCAGTCCTGCAGGTTGAACACTTTCTTTAGAACCGCCACAACCGCCGCCCCGTTGGCCTGCGTGGCCTGGGTGCGCAGTTCCGTGATGGGCCCGTGAGCGATTTTGTTCACGATGCCGCGCGTGAGGGCGTTGAGGGCCTCTTCCTGCCGCGGATCGAGGGGTCCGTATTTGCGGCGAACCTTTTCGAGCTCACCGGCGCCGATCTCCTCGAGCACGCTTTTGAGCGCGACGATCGTGGGAGTGACCTCGGCTACACGGAGGCTGGCCATCATGCGGTCGACTTCCTCCGCCACCAGCGCTTCGGCGCGGTGCGCCTCCTTCTGGCGTTCGTGGAGGTTGGCTTCGACCACTTCCTCGAGAGCGTCGATGTCCTTGAGGAAGACTTGATCCACATCGCCTGCCGCGGGATCGATATTGCGCGGCACCGCAATGTCGATTAACAGCATGGGGCGGTGGCGGCGGGCGGACATCACGCGGCGCATATCCTCCTTGCGAAGGATGTAGTGGGGCGCGGCGCTCGAGGCAATCAAGATATCCACCTCCGGCAACATGGCGATAAACCGCGTGTATTCGACCGGAGTGCCCTGGAACAATTGCGCCATTTCGACAGCGCGCTCGTAGGTGCGGTTGGTGACGAAGACGTGGGCCTTTCCCGAGCTGGAGCGGCGCAAATGGCGGGCCGTAAGCTCGGACATTTTGCCTGCCCCGGCCATCATCACGGTCCGGCCTTCGAGCGAACCGAAGATTTTGCGGGCCAGCTCGACGGCGGCGTAGCTGACCGAGACCGCCATCTGGCCGATGCCGGTCTCCGAGCGGACGCGCTTAGCCACGCCGAAGGCGCGGGTGAGAAGGCCATCCAGCCAGCCACAAACCGCGCCGGCGTCTTTGGCGGCGGCATAGGCGGCTTTGAGCTGGCCCAGGATCTGCGGTTCGCCGATCACCATGGAGTCGAGGCTGGCGGCGACGCGGAACAGGTGATGTATGGCCTCCCGGCCATCATGGCGGTAGAGGTAGGGCGCGGTGGGGAGACTCGGATGAATCGTCCCCGCGCAAGCTCCGTTCGATTGGCAGCGATCGAGGAAGTCGTCGATGATAGCCGGCGGGTCGGCCTCGTCCTCGGTCGTGACGGTGATTTCCACGCGATTGCAGGTGGAAAGAATGAGCGCCTCGGCCACGCCCGGGCAGGATCTGAGATCGAGCAGGGCGGCAGGCAGCGCTTCCGGGCGGAAAGCGAGCCGCTCGCGCACCTCGACGGGCGCGGTCTTGTGACTGACTCCCGTCAAGTGCAGCTTCATGGCTTCAGTAACAGCGCTCCGAGGCCGGCGTGGGCGGCCCAGGTAATAAAGGAAAAGCCCAGCACGGTTACCGTCATAATGGCGGCCTTGCGCCCCCGCCAGCCCGCGGTTGTGCGGAGAAGGACGAGCACCATATAGGTTCCCCAGGTGAAAAAGGAGATGGCGACTTTGGGATCCCGGATCCAGGAGGAATTGGTGTAAATGGATGCCCAGGTAGTGGCGGCGATCACCGCCAGCGTAACCAGCACGAACCCGATCCCCATGGATTTCGAGATGAGATCGTCCAACGTGCCGAGGGCGGGCAGCCGGTAATAGAATTTGCGGGGTTTCCGCGCTTTGAGCTCGCGTTCCTGGGCGAGGTACAGCAGGGAGGCAACCGCCGTGACCACCAGCGCGGCCGTCCCGAGTAGCACCAGCACAATATGGACGATCAGCCAGGTGTTGCGGACTACCGGATTCGTCCAGGCGCTGACGGGATTGCCAAGGGTGGCAACGAGCGACGCGACGGAGATGAGGGGAAAGATGAAGACGCTGAGGCTGGACATGCGATAGCGCCATTGAACGAATAAATAAAGGATCGCCACCAGGAAAGCGCAGAGCGAGAGGGTCTCGTAGAAGTTGTTGATGGGGCAGCGGTTATTCACCACGCCTTCTTCGATGATGGAGACGAAGTGGAACACGGCGGCAAGCGAGAAGGCGCCCAGGGCGGGGCGAAAAAGGCGCTCCCGCCGGTGGACCAGCATGAGAATGGCGTGCAGCAGGCCGATTGAATACAGGAAGGCGGCCACCCGCAGCCAGATGACGCTCATTGCAGCCATGGGAGTTAGTGAGCTGTTTAGGTCAGCAAACATTATATCGCCCTTTGCCGGTTTCGGATGAAGTGGTCTGAATAGCGGCGCCGGGGCAGTGCGGGCCGGAGGCGCCCGTGAGTTCGCTCAGACCGCTTTGCGCCGCGGCGTGGTGATCCTCCCCGATCCTTTGCTTCGCCGCGCTCCGCTAGCGTAAAATAACTCCCACAAGATTCATCGTTCCAAGGAGGCCGTTTTGCTTCTCACGCGCGTGCCCGCCCTCTTGGCGCTCTCAACGGCTGCTTTCCTGCTCGCCGGATCCGCCGTCGCCGATACCTACCAAGTCATTCTCAAGGGCAAGGTGACCATGGAAGACGGTTCGCCCCCGCCCTTCACCGTCGGCATCGAGCAGGTCTGCAGCGATGTTCAGGGGTCCGCCCCCGGTCCCATCGCCAACAAAAAGGGTGAGTTTCTCTGGCGCATGGAGTTCGACCCCTTCCGCACCCGCGCCTGTTACATCCAGGCCACCCATCCCGGTTATGTCTCCACTCATCAGGACATCTCGGGCATCAATGCCACGTCTCACGACCCCACCTTCACTCTGCCCCCGCTGATCCTTTCCCCTGCCATCCCCGATCCCTACGTGATGAACGCGTCCGAAGAGAATCTCCCTTCCAAGGCGAAAGCCCCGTTTCGGGCAGCCATGAAAGCCGTCGAAGCCGGCAACGCCGCGGAAGCCGGCCGCCAGTTGCAGGCTGCCGCCGAAGCTGCTCCCAAGGCCGCCCAGGTCTGGCACGCCCTCGGAGTCGTCGATGAGCAATTGCAAAAGCCGGAGGAAGCCCGCAAAGCCTATGAGCATGCGATTGCGGCCGATCCCAAAATGCTGGTCGCTTACGTCACCCTCGCGCGCGTTTGCCTGAAAACGAAAGACTGGCAGTGCGCCGATCGAACCGCCGGTTCATTAATAAAAATCGACCCGAAACACCTGTACCCCGAAATCTATCTGCACCGCGCCGTCGCGCTCTATGGCCTCAAAGACCTCGCCGGCGCCGAAGCCAGCGTCCGGCAAGCCATCGCCCTCGACCCCGCTCACAAACGGCCCCGCGAAGAGTACGTGCTCGGCCGCATTCTGGAGGCCAAAGGCGACGTCGAAGGCGCCCGCGAACACATCTCCAAATACCTCCAGCTCGAACCCGCCCCCGCCGATGTCGATCTCGTCCGCGGGCATCTCGAACACATCGGCAAACCCGAAGCCAAGGACATCGAACCGAGTCTCGAACTGCTCTGAGACGGCTCAACGCCGTTGCGCGGAAATCGGCCGCCTGCCCGCGATCCCGCTGGCCTTCAAAAGCTCCATCGGGCGCTGAGTCGCAGAGTGCGCGGCGAAGGGATCGCTATAGCGGTCCGTTGGTTAAACTGCGGGCCGCTCAGGTCATTCTCGACAATTTTGTCGCCGTTGTTGAGTACATTCAGCAGATCGGCCGCGAGCGTGAGGCGTCCCCGCGCCATCTCGAAATCGCGGCTGGCGCGCAGATTCCAGTTGAGTACGTGCTGCGCGCGGCTGCCCCCCTCGGGGCTGCCCCGGATGGTGGCGTTCACGAGGAACGGGCCTTGCGGCAAACCTGTCACCAGCAACTCGCGCCCGAATGGCAGTCCATCCAGATAATTGACCGCGTTCAGAATTTGAATCCCGCCCATCCACCAGAAACCTTTGGTCACGGTTTGGAACTTGCCGAGAAAGGCGCGATCCATGTAAGGGTGTCCTGTGGCGTTGATCGACGTATTCGGATTGCTATATAAAGCGCCGATCAATCCCGGGTCGTTAACCCATGCCGAACTGCCGGGATTGGTTGGTCCGAAAGATTTTTCCGCGCTGAACGAGGCGCGAAAATCGGTATCGAACAGATGCGTGCTGGCCGTGGCCGTCAGGTTTTCGCTCAACTCACGCAGACCCGCGGGATTCGTCAGCAGATATTGATCCTGACCGAGAGTGTCCGGGTTTTGCGCTTCCACGGTCAGGGACTGTCCCAGGAACGGAGCGGGCTCCTGAATCGCCACAGGTTGATACTCGGTGAAAGGAACGCCCGTGTTCACGGCCGCGATGCGCTGCTTGTCGTCGCGGCGCGGCAGATCCAGTGAAAATGCGCTTCGGCCCGGCAGGTCCAGGTGGAGCGCGGCATGAAACTCATCCGCATAAGGCCGCTTGAGATCCGGTGAGATAGCCGACCAGGCGCCTCCAAAGCGCTCAAGGAGCTGTCCGGTTTGTGCGCTCGAAACCTGGCCGCTCAGGGCCGAGGGATCGGCGAAGTCCAGATAGCGGCCGGCCAGAATAGAGTAGGTGCGCGCGTAGCTCGCCCGGAGAACGAGCCGCGAGAAGTGCGGAACGGGCACAGCCACTCCCGCGCGCGGCGACGGGCTCGTCCAGGAAATCGCGGTGGGTTGCCCCGCCACCGCGCCTCGCGAAACGTCCAGCGCCAGGGAGAGGTACAGGGTAACGCCGCCGGCGAGTTGCATCAGGTCGTGCGCATTCGGCGTAAATGCATCGATGCGCTCGCGCGTCTCCGCGGGCGTGTTGAGACGAACATCAAACGCCGGCTGTCCCGCGATCGTGATCGTGTCCTCTCCGGATCGCGATTGAAAACGGTTGCGTGGTTGCGAAGCTTCCCAGTCGCCGCCGAAGGCGAACTGGTTTGCGATTCCTCCCGGGCGCGCCCAGGCCTGATACATAGCGTCGATTTCGTGCCGCGTGCGTAAGGCAAAGCTGGAGAACGGCGCGTCGGCCGGCGCGCTGCTGAGCAGGTCGATAACCGCGGGCCCCTGGGCTCCGCTCACGGGCGATGTGTCGAGGTGGCCGATCGAGTACCCATAGCGGACCTCCAGCACTCGCGCCCCGTCGAACTGATGCGCCCAGCCGGCCTGGATGAAATCGAAATGATCCGCCTCGCGCAGGTTTTCAAAACCGCTGGCGCCGTAAAAAGAAGGCATCAGGGGACTGGCGAGAAACGCCTCCATGCCGGCTGGCCAACCTGTGTTATCCAGATCCACACGCGATCCGCTATAGAGCGCATCGATCAGGTCGCGCGAGCCGGGGCGCGCCCGGCCGCGCACGCTGGCGAGCAGCATACGGCTGTCGATGGGTATGTCATCCGGGCGCTGTGGCGCGCTTTGTGACGCCCACTGCCCGGTCGCGGTCGCGGAAAAGTCGGCCCGGCGGCCGAACCGTCCGTCGAGTTCCGTCGAGTCGCGCGTGAACCAGCGGAATTCGTCGGGCCGCTCGACCGTTCCCCGGTCCGGCGCCGGAGGCAGATTGCTGCCGGCGAGCGCGGAGCCCGTGTACTCGGTCCCCAGCGCGAAATGCATGGAGTTGGGGGCGCTGCGCAGAAAGACTCCCTCGCCAAACGTGTCCAGCGGACCGGCGCCGGGAGCGTACGCTTCGCGCACGACTACCGTATCCACCGCCGCCAGGTCGTTCCACATCGCAGGCAGGCCCGGCTGCCAGGAATCGGTGGCGTCGAGCCCATTCAGCCGGAACATCGTGCCCGTCCATCTCCCGGCCGATGCGCCGGAGAGCAGCGGCAAACGCGTGCTTCCCAGACCGGCGAAATCCAGCGGATCGGCCGAAACGCCCGGCGCTTCGAGTAATAGCAATTCCGCGGTGTTGTTGGCGGTGAAAGTAGGAAGCGCGCCCGCATCGGCGGTTCGATGCTCGCCGGGCCGCAGCGTGCAGCGCGTGATGCCAAGCGGCCGGATGCGAGCGCGGCATATGGCGTCGAGCATGGGTGCGCGGACTGTGTATTCGCCGTAGGGCAGCACGGCGGAAAACTCTCCCTGAGAGTCGACGCCCAGCGGCAGTACAGGTCCGAGAGGCTCTTCGATTTCGAGAACCATCGAAGCGCGGGGCTGGCCCTGCCAATTCTCCACGCGCCCTTCCAACCTGCCGGTAGTCAATTGTGCCCGGCTCTCCAGAGCCAGGCACATCATGCCGGCAAGCAGGCCAATCGATCTGCTACCGAAACCACTCATGCCGGCCGCCGAAATGCCGCGGTGACCTCCCCCCAATCACAGTTTTCCGAATATTTCCAGAGGTTTAGCGCAGCCGCCGCCCGCGTGCCGCCAGGGCGCAAGGTATACTGAGGCCGGAAATTGCCCTTGTCTGCCGTCTCGAGGGTCCATCCGGACCTTCCCGCCGGCGGCGCGGATCTTTGACATTCTGCAATCGCATCCGCAACCGTTCCGGCCTCCACGGGGCGGTTGCGCCCGGTGGCGCGTCGTCCTCCACCCCAAAAATTGGCTTTGTTCGTTCAATTTGGGGCCCATGCCTACATGGTCCTCAGGTATTCACCTGAAATTGGGTTCGTTTGGTCAGATTTTCACGCAGGAAAACCATGGCCCACTGCCCGGCGAATTTGGCTTTGTTTGTTCAGTTTCGTCGTTTCTTCTCCTGCGCGCTATTCCTCGGGTGCCAAATTGGGTTTGTTTGTTCAAAATGAGGGCATCGCATCGCGCTCACCGCCCCGACGACCCAAACCCGCCGGCGCCCCGCCGCGAATCGGCCAGTGCCCGTTCGGTCCATTCCACCGCTTCATACCGCGCGACGATCATCTGCGCGATCCGGTCCCCTGGCTCCACCCGGTACGGCTCCCGCCCCAGGTTCAGCAGGATGATTCGGATCTCTCCCCGATAACCCGGATCGATGGTGGCGGGCGCGTTCGGCATGGTGATGCCATGCCGCAGGGCCAACCCGCTCCGCGGCCGCACCTGCGCCTCAAACCCCGGCGGCAGCTCGATCGCTAAGCCCGTGGGCACCAGAACCGGCACGCCTGGCTCCAGCGTCACTGGTTCCACCGCGTGCAAGTCCATACCCGCGTCTTCGGCGGCGCCGTGGGCATATTGCGGCAGTTGAGCGTTCGCGTGCAGCCTCTGGATCGGAATGCGCATCGTCGCTATCATAACTTCTTGAGCCCCGCTACCAAGCGCGTCTTCACGGTCGCGCCCCTGCCCCCCGAAAAGAGCGCCTACGCGCTCGCCCGCTACAGCCGCTCGGCCGATTCCATCCGCCAGTCCCTCGAATGGGTCCGCTCGCACGATTCGCGCGCCTTCCTCGAAAGCTACTATTTCCAGTACGGCCACGCCTCCATTGCCGATCTGGGTCATCCGGTGGTCTGCTTCGAAGGCGTCTCGGAGCTGGCTGCATCCGAAATTGAAGCCGAGCCGCTTTGGGATGGCCAGGCGAAGTCGTCCCGCTACCAGGATTTCTCCCGCTCCGGCTTCATTATCCCCGCCGAATTTTCGCCAGCCGAGGCCGAGGCCTACCGCGCCGCCGCCGAAAATCTGCTCGGTGCTTACCAGGAAGTCACCCGCCGCGCCTTCGATTGGCTCAGCGAACGTCATCCACGCCCCGCGGACATGCACCCCGAAACCTACCGGCGCAATCTCGCCGCCCGCGCTTTCGACGTTTCCCGATACCTGCTCTTCTGGGGCGTGCCCACCAACGTCGGCCAGGTCACCAGCATTCGCACCCTCGAACGCCAGATCCGCCGCTGGCGGGTTTCGCCGTACGCCGAGTTGCGCAGTCTCGCCGAAGAGGTCTCTCAAGCCTGCGCCGCCGAGCCGGATTGCCGCTGGGACCCGGCCGTGCCGGTGGAGCCTCTCGCCCCCACCCTCGCCCGCCATGCCGAACCCGACCGGCACGCCGCCCGCGCGCGCGCCGATCTGCTCCAATGGGCTAGGCAAAACTTGCCCGCCGCGGCCGTTGCCGCCAACCACGCGCCCCGCGTCGATCTGCTCCATCCCACGCACACCGCCGCCGATATCGTAGCCACGCTCCTCTACCCCGTCACCGATCGCTCCTTTCGCGAGCTTTACGAACTGGCCTCCCAATGGAGCGACCGGCAGCGCGCCGAAGTCGTCGATGTCGCCCTGGCTTCGCGCACCGGCCGCGATCAGCTCCTCGACGAGTTCCGCGGCGGCCTTTACGCCTACGATTTCGTGATCGATATCGGCGCCTACCGCGATCTCCACCGCCACCGCCGCTGCCAGCAGTTCCGCCAGGACTACACCGGCAGTCTCGGCTTCGAGACCCCCACGCTGGTAGCGGAAGCCGGTGCCGCTACGATCTTCGATCCGGCCCTCGCCCATGCCCTCGAAACCCTGCGCCGCCTCCCCAGCCCTGGCGCTCACTACCTGATGCCGTTCGCCGCTCGCGCCCGCTTCTTGTTCAAGATGGATTTCGCCGAAGCTGAATACATCGCCCGTCTCCGCAGCGGCGTAAAGGGCCACTTCAGCTACCGCCGCATCGCCTGGGAGATGAAGTGCAAAATGGAGCAACTCGATCCGGAACTGGGCCGCCTCATGCAGGCCACCGAGCCATGGGTGGAAGACCCGCTGAAACGGTGAAGCCCTGCCTCGCCGCTTCCGCCGAACTCGTTCCCCATTCGCGCATCCGCCTCTATTACAGCGCCCAGCTCATGCCATCGATTCTCACCGAGGCCACCCGCGACGACGCAGTCGTTGTGATCCAATCTTTCTCCAAGAGTTACTGCATGACGAGCTGGCGCCTCGGCTGGCTGGTGGCTCGCCGCGACCTCGCGGCGAAGGCTCCCTCCGCATCTGCTACGCCGCCGAACGCGTCGTTCTCGAACCCGCCCTCGACCGCCTGGCCCGCTTCCTCCGCGCCGGGTCGCCGTAATGTCCCTTTAAGGGGGCGCCCCGGCCCGGCCGGCTAAGACCTACTTGAATCGCAGCGTGATCCGGTTTTCGCGCGGCCCATAGGTCAGCACCAGATCTTTCCGCTTCTGCTTTTCCATGGGGAAATACAGCAGACCACTAACCGCCTGGTCTGTCTTCGTCTCGGGCAGCACCTTGTCTTCCAGCAGCTTCGTGAGCGGGTCGTCTTTCTTTGCGGTACCCCCGCCAGGCGCCTGCTTCACCTCGTCCCCGCTTTTCTCGTCCGCTTTCGGTCCGCCGGAGATAATCAGCGGTCCCGCCAACACCATTCCCGGCGACGCCGCCGCGGGCCCCTTCCCCTGCGAGACCAATACGGCATCCTGCTGGGTCACCTGGCTGGGAGCAAAGGGCGTGGTGTGGTCCCCGTCTTTTTCCGTGCGCAGTGTGAAATCGTCCCGGTCGACGACAATCTCTTTGCCGTACTTGGGATCGAGTTTCACTTGCGCCACGATATAATGGCCGCCCAGATCGTTGCCCAGAAGCTCTTTCACGAGCGCGGGATCGTCATAAAGGGTGACGTCGAGGATAAAATCCTGATTTTCGCCGCGCGCAGTCGCCGGGACTCTCTTTTTTTCGGAGGCGTGCAACGAAATCATGCCCGCCGCAACTAGGCAGGCAATGCCTGCGAACCGTACTACCAAGGTGGGACCCTCTTGCCCGATTATACCGTTCGCGCAGCAACCCTTCGCAAACCGGGCACGGGCACCCGTCAATGGCTTTATGGAGGGCCAGGCGGCGGGGCATTCCCTCCACTGGGGTTCTTACCCTTGTCCCCTTGGGTCGTACCGCCGGTGCCGGCCGGCGGCGCGCCGCTACTGCCGGAATTGACTCCACGGGTATACAGAATGTCGTAGACCGCCTGCGCGGCCGCCCGCAACGCCGCGTGCACGGCGTCGGATTTATCCGCGACTTTGGCCAGCGGCTGATCCCGGTAAACCCGAATCGATTCCCCCGGATGCAGTTGAATTCGGTTGCCTCCGAAACGCAGGTGCTGCACATCCACCACGCCTTCTTCGACACTTACAAACGTCGTGGCATCCTGATCTTCTACTACGACATCGAAGATTGTGCCGCGCACCGAAATCACCGCGGTTTGCGTGGTCACCTGCTTGGGATTGGGCCGCCCGTTCTTGTGCTCCACGTAGACCTTCACCCGTCCGATGAGCACATTCAGCATTTCCTGCCAGCCGGGGGTATCGTGAAACACCGCGCGGGTGTTCTGGAAGACCTCGAAGGTGCTCCCGTCGGCCAGTTGGAATTTCCCGTAGCTGTCCGGGCCGGTGATGATAATCTGTTTCGGCTCAACCACGTCGCCGACGTTCCGCGCCCACTCCACACCGTCCTTGAGGACCGATACCCGGCCCGTCATCACGATCAGCTTGGCGGCGTCGGGGCCGAACGCTCCGCCGAATTGAGCGCGCAGAGGCGACGGAAATACCACAGCCGTGGCCGCCAGAAGCAGCGCTCGGGCAGCCGCAAGAAGCGTCGGGCGCGAAAACATAGAGCTTTTCAGACTTCAGTCTCTGAAAACCGGGCCTGCTGCCAGTCTCCTCAAAAGTCTAGCATCAAACTTGCTTGCAGGTAACTGGCCGCGCGCCCTTTTTTATAGAAAATTGCAATAAATTCAGGGATTTGGCGACTCAACCGATGAGGGAATTGGGTTAGAATGGGGCACAGCGGTGTGTCATAACGGTACATTTGCCGGAATTGTGCGGGTCTCTGTGCGGTTTTGGGGCGCTGTACTGCTCGCCGGCCTTGCGGTCTCGGCCCAAATTCAGTCCGATTGGCGAAAAATTGGGTCGTCCGCCGTGGAATTGCCGTTGGCGGCACCCGCCACTGGTCCGGTCGCGCAAATCTGGTATTCACCCGATGGCGTCCAGCTTTTCGCCCGGACCGCTTCCGGCCGGATCTTCCTGACGAGCGATTTTGAATCGTGGATACCCGTCGCCGGAGC
This sequence comes from Bryobacteraceae bacterium, assembly GCA_035294665.1. Lineage (GTDB taxonomy): Bacteria > Acidobacteriota > Terriglobia > Bryobacterales > Bryobacteraceae > PSRJ01. Next base: position 46,540 of record DATGKM010000210.1, read on the forward strand.
CGTCCCTCCGCCGAATCAGCCGGCCACCGCCTTCCGTCTTCCCGAATCGGGCGCCGCGCCCATGATTGCCTCCGCCGATCCCGCCCACCTCTATTCCTTGGGCCGGCAGTTATTCCGCTCCGAAGATGGCGGCCGTTCGTGGACCAATCTCACCCAGAATCAGGGCGCCTCCATCATCGGTACGGGGCAGCATAGCTTGGCCGTATCTCCCGCCAATCCGGACCAGTTAGTGGTCGCCAACGATTTCGGCGTTTGGCGCTCCCTCGATGGCGGCTTAACCTGGGCCGGCCTCAATCAGTCGCTTCCGAATTTGCCGGTCCGGCGGATTCTTTCCACTCCCAACGGCGTCCATGGCATCCAGGTCGAATCGGCCGGTTTGGGAACGCTTGAACTGCCGCCCGGAGGTTCGCTTTGGCTGCCGGTCGGCAGCCCGTTTCCGGCCCAGCAAGACGCGCTGCTCGCCCGCTATTCCGCTGTTACCGGCGCTCGGATCACTGCCACGGCCGCCGCGGGCTCAACCGTCTACGCCGGCTCCCGCGACGGCCGTATCTGGGTTTCGCTCGATGGCGGCGATACGTTTCGCATTTCCCGCAATGAGGCCGCCGGGCCGGTGGAACGCTTTTATGTCGATCCCGCCGAACCTGCATTCGCGCTCGCCGCTCTTTCCGGCAGCGGGCCGCACGTGCTTCGCACCACTACCGGCGGCAGCCTCTGGGACGACCTTACCGGTAACCTGCCGGATACCCCGGCGCACGGAATCACGGCGGAACGCTTGGCGGGCGCAGTCTACGTCGCCACCGATCAAGGCGTATTTTTAGCCCATGCGGACCTCGAAAATGCCACCGTCCCCGCGGCCAACTGGGTCCGGCTATCCGCGGGGCTCCCCGCCGCCCCAGCCTGGGATGTGCGCCTCGACCCAGCGGGCGTGCAACTCTACGCCGCGCTCGATGGTTACGGCGTTTACGCCACTCCCGCCCCGCACCGCCGCTGGAACTTGCGGGTGGTCAGCACGGCCGATTTCGCTCCCCACCCGGCCGCCCCCGGCGCTCTGCTCAGCGTCATCGGCGGCCGGGTAAGCTCGGCCCGCGGCGGCGACCGCAACTACCCTGTCCTCTCCGCCTCCGATTCCGGTTCGCAAATTCAAGTGCCCTTTGAGGCCGTGGGTCCGAATGTGGCCTTGTCCCTCGAAACCAACTCCGGGAATCTTACCGTGGGCCTGCCCGTTCAGCCCGCGGCCCCCGCGATCTTTATCGGCACCGATGGTGTCCCGATGATTTACGATGCCGATTCCGGCCTCCAACTGGACGCCCACAACACCGCCCGCTCCAACGGCCGCATCCAGATTCTCGCCACCGGCCTGGGTAAGGTGAAACCCGACTGGCCCACCAACCTCCCCGCTCCCGCCCAGAACCCGCCCGCCGTGGTCGCCCCCGTTCAGGTCTACCTCGATGGCATGCCGCTCCAGGTCACCAGCGCCACCCTCGACCCGCTCACGATCGGCTTCTACATCGTCGAAGCGCAGCTCCCATCCATCGCCAATCTCGGCACCTCCGAGCTGTATATTACGGCTGACGGCCAATCCAGCAACCGCGTACAGATCGTCATCGAACCATAGCAGGCTGAGCCAAAACTGCGCGGGTCTGAAGAGCGTTCAATCGAAAGAGCATCATGCACCAATCAGACCCAGGGTATGAAGTCCTCGAACACGCGGCCGACCTCGGTTTCCGCGCTCATGCTCCCACCCTGCCGGAACTGTTCGCCCGCGCCGCCGAAGCCCTGGCCGACATCGCCATGGAAACCGAGGGTATCGAGCCGCGCCAAACCTACTGGCTCGCCGCGGAAGGCGAGTCGCGCGAGGCGCTGCTGGTGAACTGGCTGAGTGAAGTTCTGTACCATCTCGACGGCCGCCAACTGGCTCTGCGGACCTTCCATGTGAAAGAGTTCACCGGCAGCCGCATAGCTGGAGAAGCTTTCGGAGAGCGCCGCGACCCCGCCCGCCAACCTGCCAAACTGGTAGTCAAGGGAGTCACCTGGCACCAGTTGCGGATAGGCCAGGACCAGCGAGGCTGGTTTTGCGAAGTCTTCCTGGATGTGTAGAAACGGGCCTGCAATGAATCTCGAACCCATCGATCGATTCCGCTACCGCGTCCCTCGTGACGCCGCGCGCGGCATGCGCAGCGATGTCGTCGTGTATGCCGGCGAAGGGCTGCTCGAGCAGATCCGCCGCGATAAGTCGCTCGAACAGGCAGTCAACGTTTCGATGCTGCCGGGCATTGTCGGCCCCAGCCTCGCGATGCCCGATATTCACCAGGGCTACGGCTTTCCCATCGGCGGCGTGGCCGCCACGGACTGGCGGACAGGCGTGGTCTCGCCCGGCGGCGTCGGCTTCGATATCAATTGCGGCGTGCGCCTCCTGCGCGCCTCCGTCGGCGCCGATGAGGCGCGCGCGCGCCTGCGCGATCTGGTCAACCAGGTCTTCCGCGATGTCCCCTGCGGCACCGGCGGCGAGGGGCCGATCGCCCTTACCGTCGCGGACCTGGAAGAACTGCTCGTGGAAGGTTCCGCATGGGCCGTCAAACAAGGCTATGGCGAACCGGCGGATGCCGAATTCACCGAAGCGCGCGGCGCCCTTGCCGGAGCCGATCCCAACCAGGTCTCCGCGCGCGCCAAGGAGCGCGGGCGGCATCAGCTCGGCACCATCGGCAGCGGCAATCACTTCCTCGAAGTGCAGTACGTGGAGCGCGTGGAAGACGAGGCGGCGGCGCGCGCCATGGGCCTCGAACCGGGCCAGGTGGTGGTGCTGGTGCATTGCGGCTCCCGCGGCCTCGGGCACCAGGTCTGCACCGACTTTCTGGCGCGGATGGGCGCGGCCATGAAGAAGTACGGAATCGAGTTGCCCGATCGCCAACTGGCATGCGTGCCGATTCAATCCGAAGAGGGGCAATCCTATCTGGCCGCCATGCGCGCCGCCGCTAATTTCGCCTGGGCCAACCGCCAGGCCATTCTGCATTTCCTGCGCGGCGCTTTCCGCCGCATCTTCGGCCAGCAGGTCCAACTCGAGGTCGTCTATGACGTCTGCCACAACATCGCCAAACGCGAGCGCCACCGCATGGACGGCCGCGAGGTGGATGTGCTGGTGCACCGCAAAGGCGCCACCCGCGCCTTCCCGCCCGGCCATCCCGAACTACCAGAGGCCTACCGCGGCGTCGGCCAGCCAGTGCTCGTTCCCGGCAGCATGGGCACGGCTTCCTGGGTGCTGGCCGGCGCCGAAGGCTCCATGCGCGAAACCTTCGGCAGCGTCTGCCACGGCGCCGGCCGCCTCATGAGCCGCACCGCCGCCAAAAAGGGCCGCACCGCCAGCGAGGTGAAGAAGGACCTCGAAGCCCGCGGCATCTTCGTCCGCGGCGAAACCAAGGACGGCATCCTCGAAGAGGTTCCCGAAGCTTACAAAAACGTGGACGAAGTGATCGAAGTAGTAGCCGGCGCCGGCCTGGCCCGCAAAGTCGCGCGCCTGCGGCCGATGGGCGTAATCAAAGGGTAACAGCAGAGTAAGGCCGCGCGCAGCTTGGGTGATCCCATTGCGGCATCCGGAATCCGCGAAGCCGCTCCCGCCGCCGGCAGGTTGCACCTGACCATTCGGCCCCTGTAGCTGTTTGCGGCATGAAACCTTCCGTCGCCAGCCCCGAGCAGAATCGCGATGGTCTTTTCAAGACTATCGTCGCCGACAGCCACGATGTCTGCGTTTACCCCAACGCCGCCAGGCCCGCCGCGGCCACCTGCCCGTCCTGGGGGCTGGTGGCGCCGCTCACGCCGATAGCGCCGATGAACTGGCCATCCACCACGATCGGGAGCCCGCCTTCCACCGGCACCGATCCGGCCAGTTTCATAACTACGACGCGCCCGCCGGCCACGGCTTCTTCGAGCGCTTTCGTGGGGCGTTTGAACAGGATGGCGCACCTCGCTTTCTCCTGCGCCACGGTCACGCTCGCCACCTGCGTGCCATCCATGCGCTCCAGGTAAATCAAGTGACCGCCGTCATCCACAATGGCGATCGCCATTGTCCAGTTGTTCTTCCGCGCTTCCGCCTGAGCCGCGGCAGCCATTGCCTTGGCCGCCTCCAGTGTGAGGACCTTCTTGGTCGCAAGTTGTGCCATAAGGGTATAGAATAAATCGGTCTGGAAGCATCAGGAGGGTCTCTCATGAGAATCGATCGGCGCACTTTCTTTACCGGCATCGGCGGCGCGCTCGGCGCGGGCAGGCTGCTGCGCGCGGCGAGCACGCAGGGCGAAACCGGACCCGTCGTGAACACCACCGCTGGCAAGATCCGCGGCCTGGTTGCCGATAAGGTCTACACGTTCAAGGGCATCTCCTATGGAGCGCCCACCGGCGGCGAACGGCGCTTCATGCCGCCCGCCAAGCCGGAGCCCTGGACTGGAATCAAAGAAACGGTGGATTGGGGCCCCGAAGCGCCGCAGGGGCCACACACGGAAATTCCGGAAGTAGCCGCCACGATTCCGAAACAGGGCCACAGCGAAGACTGCCTCCACCTGAACGTCTGGACCAACGGCCTGCGCGGCAAGCGGCCGGTGATGGTCTGGCTGCACGGCGGCGGCTTCACCAGCGGCTCAGGTAGCTACTCCATTTACGACGGCACGAACATGGCCCGCAAGCAGGACGTGGTCATGGTCACCGTGAACCACCGCCTGAACTCGTTCGGCTTCCTGTACCTGGCGGAGCTGGGCGGCGAGCGGTTCGCGCACGCGAGCAACGCCGGCATGCTGGATATCGTCGCGGCCCTCGAATGGGTGCGCGACAACATCTCGAATTTCGGCGGCGATCCGGCAAACGTCACGATCTTCGGCCAGTCCGGCGGCGGCGGCAAAGTGAGCACGCTGATGGCGATGCCGGCGGCGAAAGGGCTGTTCCATCGCGCCATCGTGCAGAGCGGCGCCAACCTGCGCGGCGTCTCCGCGGCCGATGCCACCAAATCGGCCCAAATGCTCATGGCGAGCCTGAACGTGAAAACGCCGGAGGAGCTGCAGAAAGTCCCGATGGACGATCTGGTGAAAGCCACGCTGAGCGGCCGGGGGCTGCGCCTGGCTCCCGTGCTCGATGGCCACACTCTGATCGAAGGACCGTTCGATCCCAAGGCGCCGTCGCTTTCCGCGGATATTCCGCTGCTGATCGGCTCGACGGAATACGAAGTGAACTTCTTCCCCAATACGAAATTCGATCCCATCAACGATGCCGAACTGCGCGCCGCCGTGAAGCAGTCGACGCGCGCCAGCGACGACCAGGTCGATAAGCTGATTGCCGTCTATAAGAAGGGCCGGCCGGGCGTGAGCGACATCGAGCTTTCGCAGATCATCGCCTCCGATGGTTTTCGCGCCGGCGTGATCACCGAAACCGAACGCAAGAGCGAGCAGAAGGCGCCGGTTTACTCCTACTACTTCACCTGGAAATCGCCCGTGCGCGATGGCAAGCTGAAGGCGTTCCACACGCTGGAGATTCCGTTCGTGACGGAAAACGTGGATAACGGCAAGTCGATGACCGGCACGGGCGAGGACCGCTATCCGCTCGAGGACAAGATGAGCGGCGCCTGGGCGGCGTTTGCGCGCACGGGCAATCCGAACCATAAGGGCCTGCCGAACTGGCCGCCGTTCCACACCAAGGAGCGGGCCACCATGATCTTCGATAACGAGTGCAAGGTGGTCAACGACCCGCACGGGGAAGAGCGCATGGCGCTGAACGCTTTGCGCCGCGCGTGAGCGCCATCCCGACCCGGGCCGGAGCGGGCGCGGTTCCGCTTCGGGCTCCCGGCGTCTCTCCGCTGAGAGTGGGCGTGCTGTGCGCGCTGGCCGTTCTCATGGACGGTTTCGACGCGCAGGCGATGGGCTTCGTGGCGCCCGCGCTGCTGCAGCAATGGCATATCAGCCGCGTGGCGCTGAGTCCCATCCTTTCGAGCGGCCTGGTAGGAATGTTGATGGGCGCGCTGGCGTTTGGTCCGTTGGGGGATCGCGTCGGCCGCAAACGCGTGCTGCTGCTCTCGACTCTCTGGTTCGGCGCGGGCTCGCTGCTCACGGCGCGCGCGGGCTCGATGGAAGCGATGCTGTGGCTGCGGCTGCTGACGGGCTTTGGCCTGGGCGGCGCCATGCCCAACGCCACCGCGCTCACCGCCGAATACATGCCGCCGCGGTTTCGCGCCACCGGCGTGATGCTGATGTTTTTCGGGTTTTCAATTGGCGCGGCGATTGGCGGCTTTGTGGCCGCGGGCATTATCGGGCGCTACGGATGGCCGGCGGTTTTCGTGGCGGGCGGCCTGACGCCGCTGGCGATGGCGGTAGTGCTGCTGGCGCTGCCCGAATCGGCGCGGTTCCTGGAGGAGCGTAAGCGCCGGTTTCCGGTAACGCAGCTTTTCACCCAACGCCGCGCCCGCACCACGCTGCTGCTCTGGGTCATGTTCTTCATGAGCCTGCTCGATCTTTACTTTCTAAATAGCTGGCTGCCCACGGTGATTCACGATGCCGGCGTGCCGCTCTCGCAGGCCATCGCCATCACGGCGATGTTCCAGGTAGGCGGCGCGGCCGCGGCGATTGTGCTGGGGCGCGTGGTGGATCGCCGGCAGTCCTATGGCGTGCTGGCCGCTGTGTACCTGGGCGCGGCCGTGTGCGTTTTTTGGATCGGTCTGGTCAGCGCGACGGTGGCGGTGGAAACGGCGGCGGTGTTCGCGGCGGGCTTTTGCGTGATCGGCGGCCAGACCTGCTCGAATTCGCTCGCGGCGGAATCGTACCCGACGGCCATCCGGTCCACGGGCGTCGGCTGGGCGCTGGGCATCGGGCGCATCGGCTCGATTGTGGGGCCGGTGGTGGGCGGCGTGCTGCTCTCGTTCCAATGGGGCACGCGGGAAGTGTTTCTGGCGGCGGCCATTCCGGCGGTGATCGCGGCCTTGGCTGCCATGGGTCTGAACCCGCGGCGGCAGCAGCTAGAATAAGGATTCTCATGAAAATCGACATCTTCAACCATTTGTTTCCCCGGCGGTTCTTCGATCAGTACATCAACACGCCTTCCGGGCCCAAGGATATCGGCAAGCGCGTGCGCGAGGCGGCAACGATTGTCGACCTCGACGCCCGCTTCAAAGTGATGGATGAGTTCGGCGAGTACTGCCAGGTGCTCTCGCTGCCGCTGCCGCCGCTTGAAACACTGGCGGGGCCGGACAAAACGCCCGAGATGGCGCGCATGGTCAACGACGGCTTCGCCGAGTTGTGCCGGAAATATCCGGAGCGGTTCCCTTCGTTTATTGCCTCGCTGCCCATGAATCACCTGGAGGAGTCGCTCAAAGAATCGGAGCGCGCGGTGAAGCAGTTGGGCGCGCGCGGGGTGCAGGTATTTACGAATGTGAAAGGCAAACCGCTCGATGCCGGCGACGTGCTGCCGCTGTTTGAAGAGCTGGCGCGCCGCGGCACGGTGATCTGGATGCACCCGGCGCGCGGCGCGGAGGCGACCGATTACCCGAGCGAGGAGAGATCGAAATACGAGATCTGGTGGACCTTCGGCTGGCCTTATGAAACCAGCGCGGCCATGGCGCGGCTGGTATTCTCAGGCATCTTCGACCGCCAGCCGGATCTCAAGATCATCACCCATCACATGGGCGGCATGGTGCCGTACTTCGAAGGACGCGTGGGCTACGGATGGGACCAGTTGGGCAAGCGCACTTCCGACACGGACTACACGCTCGTGCTGAAGAAGCTGAAGAAGCGGCCGCTCGACTACTTCCGCATGTTCTACGCGGACACGGCGCTGTTCGGCGGCTTCCCGGCTACGCAGTGCGGCCTGGCGTTCTTCGGCCTCGACCGGGTGCTGTTTGCTTCCGATGTGCCGTTTGAGCCTTCCCCCGGGCTGTACATTCGCGAGACGATCCGCTGCATTGAAGGGCTGAATCTGAAGCCCGAGGAAAAGGACCAGATCTATCGCGGGAACGCGGAGCGGCTGCTCAATATGTCGCGGGTGGCAAGGACGGCATAGCAGGGCGCCGGGCGGTGGCGGGCGCGCGCGGATAGAACGGCGCGGAGATTAGCGGGCGGCTCTCCAGTTGCGCGGCTGCACTTCGATCTCGTCCTTCACCTTCATGCCGTCGATGCCGCTCACCGCCGCGCGCGTCTTTTGCTCGATCTGGTGACGGATCTCCTGGGTCGGCACGGCGCCGGCCAGCTTTACCTTGCCGACATACGGCGTGATCTGAATATCGAAGCTGTACCGCGCGATGGTTTTATCTTTGCGAAGGACCGCGCGGATTTTGCGGACCAGTTCCGCATCCTGTTCCGGATGATGCGTGGGCTGATCTTCGATCGGAATATCGGGATCGGAGGCCGCCGGTTGTTCCCGCGCTACCGCCGGCTGCGCCGGTGTGGTTTGAGATTCACTCTGTTTCTCCGATTGCCCACATACGCACAATGTAAACAGACCGGCCAACAAGGCCAACTGAATTCCTCGCATTGCTATTGCTTTCGACCTTGCAAGAATCTCACCAGGCGGCCATCGCCTCCTCAAACAAACGGGCGAGTTCGTCCGGCCCGGCAGGGCGCGGCGCGAGTTTCGTCACGCGGTGCTGCGGTAGAGTGCCTTCCACCAACGCGGGAATTTCCGCCGGCGTGTAGCCGATCGCGCGCAGTCCATTCGGCACACCCAGCCGCTCCATAAACCAGGTGATGCGCTCGGCGAGAATACGCCCGGCATCCTCGCGGCGGCAGCGCGCCACATCCACGCCCAGCGCCTGGGCCGCTTCCAGGTGACGCTCGGGCGCGGCCGGCGCGGTGAAGCGGAATACGGCGGGCGCGTTCAAAATCACCGAGAAGCCATGCGGCACCAATGCGTGATCCACCTCGTAGCCGGATGCGCGGTAGCCTTTCACCATGCCGGAAACCGGGTAGGACATGCCGTGCGGTAAATGCACGCCCGCATTGCCGAATCCCACGCCGGCGTAAGACGACGCCAGCAGCATGTTGGCGCGCGCTTCATCGTCGGATGGGTCTTCCACTTCGCGCACCAGGTATTGCGCCACCATGCGCAGCGCCTGGAGCGACCAGACGTCGCTGATCGGGTTCGATCCCTGATAGGCCGGGCGCAGCGACGGCCGTTGCGGCAGCGGCCGCCCGCTGAAAGGCAGCGCGGTATAGGATTCAATCGCATGGCTGAGCACATCGAGGCCGGTGGAAGCCGCCACGGCGGGGGGCATGGTGCGCGTGTTTTCGGGATCGAGCAGGCCCAGCGTGGGTTTCAGCAGGCGGCTGGCGATACCGGTTTTGGCGTGCATCCTGGTCAGATCGAAAATCGAAACGCCGGTGGTTTCGCTGCCGGTCCCCGCGGTAGTGGGAATGGCGATCAGCGGCTTGAGCGGCCCCGGCACGCGCAGCCCCTTGCCGATGGGCGGATTCACGTAATCGAGGAAATCGGCGGGCGGGTGGGTGGTGTACAGGTTCACGGCCTTCGCCGTATCGATGGTGGAGCCGCCGCCCACCGCGACGATGCCATCGCACTGAACTTGGCGTCCGAACGCGATGGCGTCCTCGAACGATTCATCGGTGGGTTCGACGCGGACGCGATCGTAAACGGCAAACGCTACGCCGTTGGCCTCGAGCGACTCCAGCACGGTTTGGACGGGCGGCATTTGCCGCAAACGCGGATCGGTGACCACCAGCGCGCGGCGCACTCCCCAATCCGCCAGATCCATACCGGCTTCCCGCGTGACCCCCTTTCCGAAACGGATACTGGAGGTGGCCATCTCAAATGCGATTTCGTGTGGCAGAATTTCCTGTGGCATGGCGAGATTTGATTGTATAGCGTAGTGCGTATGAACATCCAACTGCTGCATCATGTCGCCGTGCCGGTCAGCGATCTTGGCCGCTCCATCGCCTTCTACCGCGAGATTCTGGGCCTGGAACAGATCGCCCGGCCCAACTTTCCGTTCCCGGGCGCCTGGTTCCGCCTGGCGGATGGCCAGGAACTGCACCTGATTGTCCACACGAATCCCACATACCGCAGCGGAAAGGGCGTGGATTCGCGCGACCTTCACTTTGCCGCGCGCGTGCCGAGCTACCGCGGGGTGCTCGAATTCCTCTACTCGAAGGGTTACCGCGAGGACAGCGCCGATGAGCTGATGAAGGTCTACCTCAACCCGCATTCCATCACCGGCTACCCGCAGCTCTACATCATGGACCCGGACCGTCACATGATCGAGATCAACGCGGCGGCGCTCGATTGAGCGTAAGGATAGACCGCGAATATGACACCTCAAACGGCAAGGGAAAACCGACGATCCGCTTCGTGGAAGAGAACCACGGCTCGCTTTACCCCAGGGCGCTCGAACATCCGCGCCTCGGCGCGCTGAACGGCTGCGAGTACGTCGTGCTAATCGCCGCTCATAGCCGCCGCCACACGGCCCAAATTGTGGAGACGCGGGCGGCGGTGGGGGCGAATTGAACGCGCGCTAAAGGGCTTCTTCACCGCGCGCTAAAGCGCTTCCAGATCGCGGCTGGCGCGGTTGAACACGTCCCGGATGCGATCCATTCCGCCGGGTTTGTGGCCGATGCGGCCGACGGCTTTCCACGCGGACTTCATCAGCGGCTTGAAGCAGTGCATGAGCGATACCATGGTGTCGGGGTCGGTAAACTGGCCCCACTCACCCCACTGTTCGGCGCGGCGCCAGATCCGGTTTACGGCTTCAGGGTCGCGGGCCAGTTCGGCGCGGCCGGCGTTGGTAAGGTTGTAGACGCGCCGGCCATCGCGCACTTCAGCCTGGATCAGGCCTTCATCCTCGAGTTGCTGCAGGGTCGGATAGATGCTGCCGGCGCTGGCGCGGTACAAGCCGCCCGAGCGCTCTTCCAGATCTTTCATTAACTGGTAGCCGTGTTTGGGGCCGTCGCTGAGCAGCGAGAGCAAAGCGAGGCGCACCTCGCCAGCCCCGAAGAAACGAGCCCGCCCGCCGAAACCGGGCCAGGCCCAGGGACCGTAATTCGTCCAAAAATCCTTCCTCATGATATGTCTTACGATATGTCGGGCGGAAAAGTTCCGCATGGGGGAGGAGGGGCGGTGTGTGGGGCGGGGGTGGAAAGTTCCGTGAGGAGAGGAGACGGTGTGTGAGGCGTAGCGGTTCAGGCGGATTCTCGGGGCGCCGGGTGGTTAGTGGCCGTACTGTTCGTCGCTGACCGGCTCCATCCATTCGACCACTTTGCCGTCCCGCTTTTCCTGGATGGCGATGTGGGTCATGGCGGTAGTGGGGGCGGCGCCTGCAACAGCGGGTCGATGCGCACGGTGCCGGTGAACCAATCGGCGGGTCCCTTGGTGGAAGCTTGCGAGCCAGCTTGCCGGATCTCCATAAAAACATAGCTTCTCCGATCCTACGGCTGCGAAGCGTCATAAAAGAAGCTCAGCCGGTGCTGCTTCAGGTAGTTCAATTTCCCCTGCAGGTCTATACTCTCCGGGTTCGGGTAGATCGGAAAGCCGGTTTCCCGGTCGCAATATCGGACATCGCCGTGGGCGAGGAAGCAGGCGGCCCAGGCACGCTTGCCATCGGCCAGTTTTTTGCCCGCATCATTGGGCCACAGAACTCCGCCAGGGGCGACGACCAGCAGAAATAGCGGCAGCGCTACGGTTCGGAGGAATCCGGGTGGCAGCATCAGCAGGAACAGATAGATCCCGAAATATACGGGGATCATCAGGGTCGAGTAGCGCGGCGCCTGTCCAGCCTCGGGAGCCAGGCAGGCTCTTCCGGCGGCGGCGCTGAACGTGAATAACATGCTGTAACCCATCAGAACCGCGATTATCAAACGAGCGCGTTCGCTTCGCGGCACAGCCTTTTTTTCCGGGGAGTGCAGTAGCTTGAGGCCGTTCATGCCAAAAAACGCGAGCGCAACCGCCAGCCCTACGAATCCGGCCACTGTGACGAGGGTGAACGGAGTCCGCGGACCGAGGAAAGCGGAAAAAGTTAAGGCTATGAAGCGGGGATACCAGGTCCAAGGGGCATGGCCAAAACAGTCCGCCGCCGGATCGAACCTATAGTGAACGAAGAACGATGCCAGCGAGGCGGCCGCCAGAAGACCAGCCACTATGGAATGGGCCAGTGGAATTTGGCTTCGGCCATGAATGCGCCGGAGACACTCATAGGCAAAGGCCGCCAGAGTGACCAACCCCATAAAGAAGCCGAATCCCGTATAGATCAATAAGAAGTTCAGCGCCACGATGAGGAGGTATCGCACCAGATGATTGGGCAGAAGCAGGCCCAGACAGTACACCAGGATCAGAAGCAGCGGAATGGCGCCATAGGCCGGATTGGTCGCACCGAGGAAGGTTTCGTATTGCGTCAGGGTCAGGAAGATCAACGGGATCGCCACGTCCCAATAGGAGAACCCGCCGGACAGCTTCGTTTTCAGCCACAAAGCCAGGCACATGGCGAGAAAAATACACGCACCGGCGCAGAAGCCTTCGACGCGGGTGTTCCAGTGGGTGATTTCATAAAGTGGCTTCACTAAGACCAGACCCAAGCCGAGGCGAGGCGGTCCGTGCTGCCATAAAAATAGTTCGCGCAGCCCCGGATTGCCTCGAAAGAAGGGTGTCAGGAAGGCCCACTGGTCAAAGTAGAATACGTTCACCGCGAAGACCGAAATAAAGAGGAAAAACTTCAGCGACAGCAGGCCGGAAGCGCCCAGCACGGCAATAGCAGGCCGGCGGGAGGCGGGTTTGGGGGGCATGGTTAATGGTCGCGTTCGGTGACGAGTTCGGCGATCGATAGCAGCGCCCGCTGGTAGGGCGAGTCCGGGAACCGGGCGGCGATTTGGCGGGCTTTGCGGGTGAATGCCTGGGCGCGTTCGCGCACGCGGCGGATGGAGCCGTATTTTTCGAGCAGCGAGAGAATGGCTTCGAAAGGCGCGCTTTCGTAGCTGCGGTCGCGGAGGACCGTTTCGACGAGGCGGCGCTCTTCGGCAGTGGCGCATTCGAGAGCGTAGACCAGAGGCAGCGTGACTTTGCCTTCGCGCAGGTCGCCGCCGACCGGTTTGCCGAGGACTTTCTCGCGGGCGGTGAAGTCGAGCACGTCGTCGGCTAGTTGAAAGGCCATGCCGAGATTCCAGGCGTACTCGCCCATCTGCTCTTCGAGAGCGCTATCGGCGCAGGCTGCGAGCGCTCCCAGGCGGGCACAAACGGAAAACAGGCAGGCGGTTTTGCGGTCGACCAGTTCCATGCAATCGGCTTCGGTGATGCCGATGCGGCCGATGCGCTCGAGCTGGATCAGTTCGCCTTCGACCATCATTTGGGTGAGGCCGATGAGCATATCGAGCACCTGAAAATTGCGCAGCCGGAGGGCAAGCTGAAAGGCCTGCATGTAGAGCCAGTCGCCGGCGAGCACGCAGGTGTGGTTGCCCCATTTCACGTTGGTGGAAGGGCGGCCACGGCGGATCCTGGCGGCGTCGATGACGTCGTCGTGGACCAGAGTGGCCGCGTGGATCATCTCGACTACGGCGGCGAGCTGGATGGCGGCGGGAGTGGCGACTTCTCCGCCCACTGTTTTGGCCGAAAGCAGGAGCAGGGCGGGGCGCAGACGCTTGCCTCCGCTCGATTGCAAATATTGTCCGATGGCGGTAACGGCGTCTACCGAGGCGACCGATTCCAGCGTGATTTGCTTCTCTACCTGCTCCAGATCGCGATGGATCAGATCGAAGATTTCGCGAGCAGTGAAGGCTTGCCCCAGCTTTCCCAAATTCATGGAACTTAAAGTGTACCCCAGTTCCGCGGGGCCGCATTTGGAATGGGCGTGGCGGCATGGGTGGTGGGACGGCGCGCGGCGCGGGAAGCGCGGCGGCGGAGCGGCGGGCAACTGCTTGGGGACAGGAGACAGGAGACAGGAGTCAGGAGTCAGAATTAGGGCATAGGCTGGCGAAGTTCTGCGTGGTTTGGGCGGCGATTTGTTCGAGTGTCGCGCCGCGCACTTCAGCGAGGCGGCGGGCGGTTGCGATCAAGAAGGCGGGTTCGTTGCGTTTGCCGCGCATGGGAACGGGGGCGAGATAGGGGCAGTCGGTTTCAAGGAGCAGGCGATCGGCGGGGGTGATTCGAGCGGCTTCGCGGACGGAATCCGCTTTGGGAAAGGTGAGCACGCCGCCGAAGGCGAGGTGAAAGCCGAGGTCGAGGGCCTGGCGCGCCTGGGCGGCATCGCCGGTGAAGCAGTGCATGATGCCGGCGGGGGGAGCGGCGGCGCGGAGAATGGCGAGCGTGTCTTCCCAGGCCTCGCGCGTATGGATGACCACCGGCAGACCGGCTTGCGCGGCCAGCGCGAGTTGGCGCTCGAAGGCGGCGCGCTGCACGTCGCGCGGGGAGAAATCGTAGTGATAGTCGAGGCCAATTTCGCCCACCGCGCGGACTTTCGGGTGGCGCAGCAAGCTTTCCATGCGGCCGAAAGTTTCGTCATTGGCCTTGGAGGCATGGTGGGGGTGCACGCCCACGGTGGCGTAGATGAATTCGTGCCGATTTGCGAGGCGGATGGCGGCTTCGAGATGGGGCGGGCCTTCGCCGGTGCCGATAGCCAGCATGGTTTCGACGCCGGCGTCGCGGGCGCGCTGGATGGTCTCGGCGCGGTCGGCATCGAACTGGCGGTCGTCGAGGTGGCAGTGGGAATCGACGAACCTGGCGGCGTCGCTCACTTGAGGCGCGCCCCGACCGGGATATCTTCGAGAAAGCCGGCCAGCACCGGCTTGCCGCCATCCACCGATGCCGCGACGATCATGCCATTGGAAGTGAGGCCGCGCAGTTTCCGCGGCTGGAGATTGGCCACGATGACGACCTTACGGTTGATGAGTTGTTCGGGCTTATAGGATTCGGCGATACCAGCGACGATGGTGCGCGGCTCGGCTTCGCCGAGATCGACCCGCAGGTGAAGGAGCTTGCCGGCGCCTTTGACCGGCTCGGCGGAGAGCACCATGCCCACGCGCAGATCGACTTTGCCGAAATCGTCGATGGAGATTTTGGCCGGTTCGGCGGCGGCCGGCGGCTCGAGCGCAACAGGCTTTTTGCCCAGGAGCGCCGCCTGCTCGGCGGCCACCTGGGTTTCGAGTTCGCGCATTTTTTCGACGGCTTGGTTTACCTCGATGCGCGGGAAGATGGCGGAGACTGCGCCGATTTTCTGGCCGGGCTGGAGTTGTCCCCAGCGCAGGTCCGCCAGGCGCGCGGATTCGATGGGCATGGACATGCCGAGCTGGGACCAGATTTTCGGGGTGGATTCGGGCAGCACCGGATAGAGCAGCGCCGTGGCGATGCGCAGGGCTTCGGCTGCCGTGTAGAGGGTGAGGTCGAGCGCTGCCGGGCCGCCGGATTTGGCGAGCTTCCAGGGCGCCTGCTCGACGATGAACTTGTCGACGGCGGAGATGAGGCTCCAAACGGCTTCGAGCGCGCGAGAGAATTCGAAGCGGTCGAGAGCGCTCTCCACGTTGCGGATGGTTTGGCCGGCGAGCTCGGCGATGGCGGCATCGGAGCCGTGCGGCACGAGGCCATTTCGATATTGCCGGATCATGCTGAGGGTGCGGCTGGCGAGATTGCCTAATCCGTTGGCGAGATCGGAATTATAGCGGCCCACGAGCGCGTCATAGCTGAAGCTGCCATCTTGCCCGAAGACCACTTCGCGGAGCAGGAAATAGCGCAGCGCATCGACGCCCATTACGCGGCGGATCGGTTCCGGCCGCACGATGTTGCCGCGGGATTTGCTCATCTTGCTCTCTTCGAACAGCAGCCAGCCGTGGGCGAAGATACGGCCGGGGAGCGCGAGGCCGGCGGCTTTCAGAAACGCCGGCCAATAGACGGCATGAAAGCGGACGATTTCTTTGCCGATCAGGTGCAGGTCGGCGGGCCAGAGATGCTTCCCTTCCACCGCGCTCATATAGGTTGCGAGCGCATCGAACCAGACATAAAACACGTGCGGCGCTTCGCCGCGGACGGGGATGCCCCATTTGATGTTCGTGCGGGTGATGGAAAGGTCGCTCAAGCCGCTTTTCACGAAGGAGAGCACTTCGTTGCGGCGCGATTCGGGTTCGATGAAGTACGTGCCGTCCGGCCGCGGGTTAGAGAGCAGTTCCAGCAGCCAATCCTGGAAGGCGGAAAGTTTGAAAAAGAAATTTTCCTCGGTGACGGTTTCGGTGGGCCGGCCGCAATCGGGACAGGGGTCGCCGGGCTTGGCGTCGTTCACGTAGAGGTTGTCGAAAATGCAGTATTGGCCGCTATAGGAACCTTTGTAGATGTAGCCGTTGGCGCGGCAGCGGTCGAACAGGTCCTGGACAACGCCGGCGTGCTGCGGGCTGGTGGTGCGCTGGAAGTAATCGATATCGAGACCGAGCAACTGCCACTGCTTCTGAAATTCGGCGGCGATCACGTCACAGAATTCGCGCGGCGTTTTGCCGGCGCGCTCGGCGGCGCGCTCCACGTTGACGCCGTGCTCGTCGGAGCCGGTGGTGAGCGCGGCTTCGTAGCCCTGCATCCGCTTGAAGCGCTTCACCACGTCGGCGACGATGGTGGTGTAGGCGTGGCCGATGTGCGGCGTGGCATTCACGTAGTAGATGGGAGTGGTGAGGTAATACTTCATGGTTTCTGTGTGAGGTACGCGAGATTGGCGGCGGCGAGAATTTCCCGCAGGGGAACGCCGGTCTCCAGGGCGCGTTGGCGGCAATCTTCGTATTCCGGCGCAAAACCGCCTTCGCAGGAAACTTTGATGCGCACGGCGCCGTAGGGCGTTTCGACTTCGGCGAAGCTGCGCTGCTGGACGCGGCGTTCGGCCTGATAAAAGCGCAGGCCCAGGGTGGAGGTTTCCGCGAAGACGATTTGCGCGAGCGCTTCGCGATCCTGCGGCGTGGCGATGACGCGCAGCAGGTGGCCGGGCCGGCCCTTCTTCATGATGAGCGGCTGGAGGGTGACATCGAGCGCGCCCGCGGCGAACAGACGCTCGGCGGCATAGGCCAGCACCTGCGGGTTGGAATCGTCGATATTGGCTTCGAGCACGGAAACGGTGGCGGCTTCGGGGGCGTTGGTGGGTTCGCCCAGAAGCACGCGGAGCACGTTGGCCTGCTGGGGGAAATCGCGATCGCCGGCGCCATAGCCGATGCGGGAGATTTTCATGGGGGGCAGCGCGCCGAATCGCTCTGAGAAAGTGGCCGCGACGGCGGCGCCGGTGGGCGTTGCCAGTTCGACCGCGGGGCCCTGCGAGTAGATGGGCACGTTCGCCAGCAGCCGGGCGGTGGCCGGAGCGGGAACGGGGAGGGTGCCGTGTTCGGCCTCAAGGGTGCCGCTGCCGACGTTGATCGGCGAGCAGACGACGCTTTCGATGCCCAGCAGGTCGAAGGCGACACAGGCGCCGACGATATCGGCGATCGAGTCCACGGCGCCCACTTCGTGGAAGTGAACTTTCTCGATGGGGACGTTGTGCACTTCGGCTTCGGCTTCACCCAGCTTGCGAAAAACAGCCTGGGCTGTGGAGCGCGCGCGCTCGGAAAGCGAAGCTTTGGCGATCATCTCCAGAATGTGCGAGAGATGCCGGTGCCCGTGAGTCTGCTGGACGGCGACACGGTATTTTGTGGCGGCAATGCCCGCGCGCTTCACTTTTTCGAAGGACACGGCCGCGCCGGCATGGAGGGAATGCACGGCCGCGGCGATGGCATCGCGTTCGGCGCCGGCATCGGCGAGAGCGCCTACAAGCATGTCGCCGGCGATGCCGGAGAAGGCGTCCAGGTAGCAGGTGAGGGGCATGATGAATTTATTGTAGCGGGGAGGAGAAATTCGGCGCTTCCGCGGGCGCGGGATTGGCCTGGCGCGCTATTGGCCGCTTCGGCGCCGCCGAAGTACGGCGGCAGTTCGCCGGCTCAGAGAACCGGATTCGTGTTGAGGCCGGCTTGCCTGCCCATTTTTTGCGTGAGGGCAGCGACGACGGCAGCCATTTCCGCCAAGGCGTCGCGAGCCTGCTGCGGCGCGACGGACCGGGTAATCCGGCACCAGAAGCGCATCACGCGAAAATCCCAGATGAGGAGCCGCGCCTCGAAGGATTGATCGCTCAATCCGGCGCCGTGCTGGCAGAGATAAGTGAGAACACGGAAGTCGCGTTCCAACGACTGACGGAGCCTATCCGGTTCGGGTTGCTCATCAAAGGCGCAGGGTTGCTCATCAAAGGCGCAGGGCTGCGCATCGGAACGCTCGCTATTCGCGCGCAACAGCAGAATACACGCATAACGAAACCAATAGCCCAAAAGAACTAGTGAAACAGCGATGATCAGTACGCTTGCGATCATTTCATTCCCGTGATAGGCAGTACTGTGCTGACCATGACGAGTCTACCACTCAGGTACGCAGGATGCAATACCCCGTACAATTTCTCTTCCAATTGTTAGGAATCGCCCTATGGCGGGTCGAGGTATCTTTCGTGCCTCCTCAGGCAAGGGCGGGCGATTTTGCGCTCCAACGCACCGAAATTTTTTGGATTCGCGCCACGGCGTCGAGCAGGCGATCGAGCGAATTGGCGTAACTGAAACGGATATAGTCCCTGCCGTATGCGCCAAAAGCGCCGCCATCGAGGCAGGCGACTCCGGCTTCATTGAGCAGCAGATCGGCTAACTCGCTGGCGGGAATGCCGGTACCCGCGACGTTGGGGAAGGCGTAGAAAGCGCCGCCGGGGAGCGCGCAGCGGAAGCCGGGAATGGTGTTCAGCCCGGCGCAAAAAGCATCGCGGCGGCGGCGGAATTCGGCGACCATGTTCACGACGTCGTCTTGCGGCCCGTTGAGCGCGGCGAGGCCGGCGCGCTGGGTAAACGTGGCGGTGCAGGAGTTGGAGTTGACCATGAGCTTATTGACCGCGGCGACCAGCCACTCCGGCATAAAGCCGTAGCCCATGCGCCAGCCGGTCATGGCGTAGGTTTTGGAGAAGCCATCGAGCAGGATGGTTTTTTCGAGCATCCAGGGGAATTCGAGGATGGATGCGGGGGCTTGGCCGCCATAGTGGATCCGGCAGTAGATCTCGTCGGACAGGACCATGATGTCGCGGTCGCGCAGGAGCAGCGCGATTTCGCGAAGATCGCCGCGTGGAATCACTCCGCCGGTGGGATTGTGCGGGGAATTGAGGATCACCAGCTTGGTCCGATCCGAAAGGCGGGAACGGAACAGATCCAGGTCGAAAGAGAACCCGCGACTCTCTTGGAGGGGCATGGGAACGGGTTTGGCGCCGAGGAAGCGGATCATGGATTCGTAGATGGGAAAGCCGGGATTGGGGTAGATGACCTCGTCGCCGGTTTCGAGCAGGGCGATCATGGGGAAGAAAAGGATGGGCTTGCCGCCTGGGGTGACGCAGACGCGGGCGGGATCGGCGTGAATGCCGCGGGTGCGCGCAAGATAGGCGGCGATGGCTTCGCGCAGTTCGGGAAGGCCCTGAGTGGGGCCGTAATGCGTCCATCCCTCATCGAGCGCCCGCTTGGCCGCTTCCACGATGTGGGGCGGAGTGGCGAAATCCGGTTCACCGATCTCCAGGTGAATCACGCCGCGGCCCTGCGCTTCGAGGGCGCGGGCGCGAACAAGCACATCGAAGGCCGACTCGACACCGAGGCGGCCGATACGTTCGGCAAGTTTCATAATTTCCGGCCAGCCGGTATCCGCCTGGCGACCCCGCGCGTGTCTCTAGCCGGGAGACTTTTCCGGGCGCGGGACGTCATCGGCTGATAAAGGGACCTTTTGAAAAAACGGGACGCCGCCGCGCGAATCCACTTCGACGACGCGATCTCCGATGGAGACGCGGCCGCCGGCGATGCGAACGGTCAGGCGCCGGCTTGGTTCGGAAGCGCCGTCGAGCGCGACGATAGCGGTTTGGAAGGGCGCTTCGGCGGCGAACGCTTCGGCGGCGGAGTAGATCACGGTTTCGGTATAAACGGTTCCGGTTCGCATGGTTTACGCTTCGGCCAGGATGCTGACGACGCAGGTAGCCCCGGAGCCGCCCAGGTTTTGGGCCAATCCAAGGCTGTGGCGGGCCACCTGGCGCTCGCCCGCCTGGCCGCGAATCTGTTGCACGACATCGCAGATCTGGGCCACTCCGGTTGCGCCCACGGGGTGGCCTTTCGATTTCAAGCCGCCACTGGCGTTGATGGGCCGCTCGCCCTGGAGCGAGGTATATCCGGCCATGGCATAGGGGCCGCCGCAGCCGCGGGGGGTGAAACCGAGATCTTCGGTGGCGATGATTTCGGCGATGGTGAAACAATCGTGCAGTTCGGCGAACTGGATATCCCGCGGTCCCACTCCGGCCATCTGGTAGGCTTTTTCGGCGGCGCGGCGGACGGCGGGGAAGGTGGTGATATCGGCTTTCTGGTCGAGCGCGACGTAATCGGAAGCCTGCGCGACGCCGAGGATGCGAACGGGATTGGCGGTGAATTCGGCGGCCCGCTCGAGGGGCGCGAGAATCACGGCGGCGGCGCCATCGCTGATGAGCGAGCAATCGTACAGGCCGAGCGGATCGGCGATGGGGCGGCCGGCCAGCGCCTGTTCGAGCGTAATGACCTTACGCATGTGGGCGTCGGGATTCAGCGCGCCGGCCGCGTGATTTTTCACGGCGACCGCGGCGAGGTGCTCCTTTTTCGTGCCGAATTCGTGCATGTGGCGGCGGGCGATCATGGCGAACAGGGAAGCGAAGGTGGAGCCGGCGCGGATTTCGCCGGCCAGGTCGCCGGCCGAGGCGAGGATTTCGGTGGTGCGGGCGGTGGATTGGGAAGTCATTTTTTCGACGCCCACCACCATCACAAAATCGTAGATACCCGCGGCGACTTCGGCCCAGGCATGAAAGAAGGCGGATCCGCTCGAAGCGCAGGCCGCTTCCACGCGGGTGGCGGGGATGCCCTCCAAACCCAAGGCCATGGAGATGTAGGGAGCCAGGTGGTTCTGGCCGGTGAATGCCGGGCCGGCGAAGTTGCCGAGATAAAACGATTGGATGCGCTCACGCGGTACACGCGCATTGGCGAGACATTTCTCACCGGCCTCGACCGCCAGAGCGCGCAAGTCGAGGCCGGAGAAGGCGCCAAACGGAGTCTTGCCCGCGGCGACCACTGCCACAGGTCTCATAATTTCAGCTTAACCGATTAGGGAGCGGGGTCCACAAAACCGGCACGGGGCCGATGGCAAGCGCGGAAGGATGGGCCGCGCGGTTTGCAGGCACTCGCGGCTCGGCAAACGGGCAGGGCTGGTGGTGGTATCGCCCGGCGGGAAATCAAGCGCGCCAATAGGGCGCTTAGCAGACCAGGTCTTCGCGGCCGATCTTCAGGTTTTCGAGGTTGCCCAGCACGGTGAGCCCGATCAGCTTAGGGTCGAAAAACGTCTGGGCGATGCGCTGCACATCGGCGGCCGCGACGGTTTCGATGCTTTCCACCAGCTCGTCCAGGGTGAAGAAGCGGTTGAAGTACATTTCCTGGCGGGCGAGATTGGTCATGCGGCTGGCGGTGGATTCCAGGCTCAGCATGAGCGAGCCCTTCAGGTGATCCTTGGCGCGGCGCAGTTCGTCCTCGCCGACCGGATTTTCTTTGAGGTCGCGGAACTCTTTGACGATCGACTCGACGACCTTGGGCGCCGATTCGAGGGAGGTGCCGGCGTATATGGAAAGGCAGCCGGTGTCGCGATAGGGGCTGAGTTCGGAGAAGACGGCGTAAGCTAATCCCTGGCGCTCGCGGATGTTCTGGAACAGGCGCGAGCTCATGCCGCCGCCGAGCAGCGTATTGAGCACATAGCAGGCGAAGCGCTCCTGGTGCGGCAGAGGGTAGGAGGGGACGCCGAGGCAAACGTGCACCTGCTCGAGCGCTTTCTTATTGCGGAGCGCAATGCGGGCGTGCGTGATGGGCGCGCTCTCGGCCGGCATCTGGCTTCCGGCGGGCAGGGACTCGAAATGCTCGCGCACGAGCGAGACCAGCCGCTCATGGGTGAGGTTGCCGGCGGCGGTCACCAGCAGGTTGGCGGGCGCGTAGACCTTGCGGTAGTAGTCGCGGACCATGTCGCTATCGAAGCGGCGCACGGTTTCGCGGGTGCCCAGAATGGGCTTGCCCAGCGGATGATCCTTCCAGAAATTGGAGGAGAAGATCTCGTGGACGAGGTAATCCGGGCTGTCGGCCTCCATTTTGATTTCTTCGAGGATGACGCCCTTTTCCTTCTCGATATCTTCGGGCCGGAAGAGCGGGTTCAACACCAGATCGGCCAGCACGTCCCAGGCGAGCGAAAGGTGCTCATCGAGGACCTTGGTGTTGAAGCAGACCAGCTCCTTGGCGGTGAAGGCGTCCAGGTTGCCGCCGATCGAATCGACCGAGCGGGCGATGTCTTCGGCGGAGCGGTGGGTGGTGCCTTTGAACAGCATGTGCTCGATGAAGTGGGACAGGCCGTTCTGCTCGGGCGTTTCGCGGCGCGAGCCGGTCCCGACCCAGATGCCGACGGAGACGGAGCGCACATGCGGCATGGTCTCGGTGATGACGCGGACTCCGTTGGGAAGGGTGGTGAATTCGATGTCCCGCACGGGACTAAATGAGGTCGTGGCAGCCAGTTGGATTATTCTCCTATTTTCTTTGTAACACGGGCGTTCGGAGGCGCGGCCGGGGGGGTGGCCTTACACTGGTAGTAGGATGGCCCAACCGATTGTGGGAATGGAGCTTCCGGACATCCAGGAAGCGCTTGGCCCGGACACCCCGGCTTACCGGTCGCGGCAGGTTTATGCCGCGATCTACCGGGAGCAGGTGTCCGATTTTGTACAGATTACCTCGCTACCGGCGGCTTTGCGGCGAAATTTGGCGGCCAGGGGGCCGGTGGGTCTGCCGCAAATCGCGCGGATGTACCAGTCCGCCGACGGCACGCGGCGCTACCTGCTTCGCCTGGAGGACGGCCGCGCGATTGAAGCGGTTTTGATGCCGGAAGGGGAGCGCGATACGATCTGCATTTCGAGCCAGGCGGGCTGCGCCGTCGGTTGCAAATTCTGTATGACGGCGCTGCTTGGCCTGGAGCGCAACCTCACGGCGGGAGAGATCGTGGGACAGGTGCTGCTGGTCTCGCGCGAAAACGGGCTGCGGGCGAAGGGCGATGCGCCTCCCGGGCGGCTGAACATTGTCATGATGGGCCAGGGCGAGCCGCTGCTGAACCTGCCGAACGTGCTCAAAGCGACCCGCATTCTGCTGGATCCGAACGGCTTCGCTCTTTCGCCCCGGCGGATTACGGTTTCGACCTCCGGAATCGCGCCGAAAATCGAAGAACTGGCGCGGGCGGCGGCGCGGCCCAAGCTGGCGATTTCGCTGAACGCTTCCACCGAAGAGCAGCGGCGGGAACTGATGCCGATTACGCGCAAGTACCATTTGAAGGACTTGCTCGAAGCATGCAGGCATTACCCGCTGCGGCCGTGGGAGAAGCTGACGTTCGAGTATGTTCTGCTGAAGGGCGTGAACGATAGCGATGCGGATGCGCGGCGCGTGGCCAGAATGCTGGCGAACCTGAACGCCAAGGTGAACCTGATCGCCCTGAATCCCGGCCCGGAGATTCCTTATGAGACGCCCGCGCCGGAACGGGTGGCGAGTTTCCGGCAAATCGTGATGCGGTCTGTTCCGTGCTTTGTGCGCAAGCCGCGCGGCTTGGACATTTTTGCGGCATGCGGGCAACTGAAGCGGGCGGAAACGACCTAGCCGCCCTTTTTGCGCAACACAATCTCGACGCAATCGATCCGGCCGTCCTCGAAATTCACGGCCGATGCGGCCAAATAGAGCAGCCAGGTGCGCCAGGCGGCTGCGCCTACGAGCCGCCGGCACTCGCCGGCGTGGGCACTCAGGTTTGCCACCCAGGCCCGGCAGGTGCGGGCGTAATGGTGGCGGAGGTTTTCGAGCGAGACCACCTCGAATCCGGCCAGTTCCGCATGGCGCACCACGGCGGCAAGGGGAGTGAGCCCTCCGCCGGGAAAGACATGACGCTGGACGAACAGCGTTTCGGCATTATTCGACTGGCGCTCGGGCCGGACAATGCCCCGGTTGAGGAACAGCCCGTCCGGCGCCAGCAGCGAATACACCTTGCGAAAATAGGCGGCCATGCGCTTGGGACCGACGTGCTCGAACATGCCGATGGAGGCGGCGCGGTCGTATTGGCCGGTAAGATCGCGATAATCCATTTCGCGGATTTCGATATGGCCGCCAAGCCCGGCTCGTTCCGCCAATGCGGAAGCCAGACGGCGCTGCTCCCGGCTGAGGGTGCAGCCGGTGGCTTCGACGCCGAAGCGTTCGGCGGCATGGATGAGCAGGCCGCCCCAGCCGCAGCCGATATCCAGAAAGCGAAGGCCCGGCCGTAGCGCCAGGTGGCGGCAGATGCGATCGAGTTTCGCTTCCTGCGCTTCCTCGAGCGAGCAGTCGGGGCCGGTGAAGTGGCCTTCGGAGTATTGCATCCGCGAATCCAGGAAGAGGCGATAAAAGTCGTTGGAGCGATCGTAGTGGAATTGGATATCCCGCGCCGCGCGTGCCCGGTTGGCCAGGCGGGCGCCGATACCGGAGCGGCCCAGCCATGCCGCGGCTTTGATCGCGATGGAACGCAGCGGCGGGCCCGGCCGGTCGCGAAAAGAGCGGATGGCGGCAAACAGGTCGCCGTCCACGGAGATATCTTCGCGGATGTAGGCCATGGCCAGAGAATAGGTGTCCATCCGCTGGGCCTTTTGGCTGGGAATACGGCCGCCGAGGGCGAATGCGGCGCCCGATCCGGCAAGCGGGCTTTCCCGAGGCGCCAATTCAGCGGGAACATCGGAACTGGAACGAAGCACAGGGCCTCCTCGTCAACCAAGTCAAGAGTAATAGGATAATCTTCCAGGCCTCAACCGGGAACCCCCAATTGCATCTAATGAAGTGGCGGGATTGTGCCGATCTTACAAAGTAGAATAGGGCCGGTTACAGCCCCGTAAGCCCCGTCACAATGGCGGTTGCCATGCCCCACGTGTGAGAGAGGGTGGGAGCACGCGATGACTTGGTTAGGAAATTTGCGATACCCGCCGGAAACCATGACGGATTTGAGCGATGCCGAATGGTTGACGGCTTTGCGCGAGCGCTATGGTGAAGAGAACCTCTGTTTTTACAAGCCGCAGGCTGGAGGCGTCCCCTGGCGTTCCGCCGCCGAATGGGAGGACCGCGGGATGATGGGTGTCTACCTGAAGCAATAAGGGGGTGAGTTGCGCGTCCGGATGCGGTTCGCGCGTAACGGTGTTCAGCAACACTCGTAGTGGAGCAGGATATCGTTCCAGTGATTCTGGGCGGTCAGCAATAACTCGATCACCTCGCGCACGGCGCCGCTGCCTCCGGCCGAGCGGGTGACGTACCGGGCCAGGCGCTTGACCTCGGCGCGGGCATTGGCGGTAGCGATCGGAAAGCCCACCCGGCGCATAATGACGGCGTCGGTCAAATCGTCGCCGATGTATGCCACCGCGCTTGCCTCCACTCCCGCATCGCGTAGGATTTCATCGAGGATCGGGATCTTCTCGATGTAGCCCTGATAAACGTAGGTCATCTTGACCTGGCGGGCGCGCTCTTCGGTGGCGGGCGATACCCGGCCGCTGATGACGCCGGTGCGGATGCCCTTCGAGTGCAGCCACTGCAGCGCGATGCCGTCTTGCGAGTCGAAGCCCTTGGTCTCCACCATGCGGCCTTGCGCGTCGGGCACGTGGTAGAGCCTGCCATCGGTGAGTACGCCATCCACGTCCATGAGCAGAAGCCGGACCCGCGCGGCCAGTTGCGTAATGTCAGACATAAGTTGATTGTGACGCCGCAGCGCGGGTGCGCGGAGCCTGCCACCTCAAATTCGAGGCGCTGGCTAGTCGTCCAGATCCACGATTTCGAAGTGAAAGCGGTCGGGCGGCAGCAACGTGAGATCCTCGGGCACCAGGCGGGCCCAGGTCTGGTAAGCGCTGGAGGCTACGGTGGAATTGAGATACAGCAGAAACTGGTTCGAGCAGCAATCGATGGGCGGCGGTTGCCGGAAAGTGAGCCGCAACCCCACAGCGCATTCCAAAGGCACTTCGCGGGCCAGATGTTTCTCTTCAAGCAGCGCCACGAAGCTGGCGCGGCTGGCGTGCGGCCACACGTCGGGATGCAGCAGGTTGCGCAGCGCCTCTTCGCACTCGAAGGTGATTTCGCACTGGCGGATCCATTCGAGCACCGAATCGCCCCATTGCCATTGCAAGAGCAGGGTGCGGTATTGCTCGGTGAGCTGCACGGCCAGATCGAATTTCCGCTGCTCCACCAAGCTTTCGGAGGCGCCGGTGGCAGGCAGCATCTCCTCGGCTTCGAGCAGCACCGAATTCAGCTCAGGCACGCTTTCGCCCGGCGGATGCTGCACCAGCAAGGGCGGCAACTCATGAGTTTTCGTGCCTGGTATCGAGATGTACCTCCCACCGGTCATCGACTTCCCTCAATATCCTTATCGACGCAAAAGCGCGTCCTTTGGTTCAATTTGTAGCATACCCGCTCCAATGTGCGCTTAAGCTTAAGAAGTTTCAATTGACCCGATTCGTGTTGCGGATGGTTAGCAGGCGAGAGTGAGTGCTGCCAGTGTTCGTGTTCACTTTGTGGCCGGGATTACACCAGCTTAGTGCGCAGGCGGCTCAAAGAGCGCAAAGCCCGCGCCTTGCGGATCGTCCACCATCGCGACGCGGCCTACTTTTTCCATGGTGGTTGGCGGCAGATAGCCGCTAAAATGATCCGGCTTCGGTTCGAGTTTCCAGCCCATCACCGCCACGTAGAACTTCGCCGCTGCCGTGGGATCGGGCGTCATCAGGTCGGCCCAGCAGAGCGTGCCCGGCGCTCCCGTAATGCCTGTCCCGGGATGCCCCTTCGGCTGCCAGATCGAAAAGTGGGCTCCAGTGGGGTCCTGAACCACCGCCATCCGCCCGAAATCGGCAACATCGAACGGCGGCGCCATCAGTTTTCCCCCCGCCTGCTGCGCCTTGGCGGCCGCCGCATCCGCCGATTCCACGCTTATATAGAGCATCCAGTGCGGGGGAACTCCCTGGGCCCGCATTCTTTCGTTCAGGCCGGTGGCCGCGGCCGCATTCCGCCCCTCCAGACTGAAAAGCGTGTACACCTCGCCGGGGCCCATCGGCATATCGTCGCTGGCCCATCCGAACAGGGATTGATAGAACTGCTTGGCGGCGTTTTGATCGTTGGCGTACAACTCCAGCCAGCAAAACGAACCTGGGCTGTGCGTGCGGACATGTGCCATGGCGCAAGTATACCGGAGCCTTGCCGCGCTGGCGAGCGAATTCTCGGTTACTGGCCAGGCGCGGCGAACAGGCGGCGCAGTTCCTCGGGATAAAGCGGCCGTAAGCGGAAGTACGCCTCGGCCAGGCGAATCAAATCGAGTTCGTCCTTCTTGCGCTTGCTGAGCGCGAGCGAGAGGAAATCCTGGTAGCGCCCGTCCGTGGTGAACTGAACGCGCAGGTCGCTTGCGGGTGGCGAGCGTATACACCGGCTCTCCGTAGTGGTTCACGGCCAAACCGCCGATCAGGCGTCAGGGACCAACGGTGTCGCATGCAGCCGCGACACTGGCGAAATCATTGCGCCGCCGCGGGTCGTCAGTTCCTAGGCTTCCACAGCCGTCACCTTTTCACGGCTCTTTCCGATGTCGCCTTCCGCCTGGCGACGGCGCCGAGAAAAGACGGGCGCGCGGGCCTTCTGGGGCCGTTGGACCTGGATGCACTCGCGGGCGGGGGTTTG
>DATGKM010000211.1:0-4766 GCA_035294665.1 Bryobacteraceae bacterium
GGCGCCGGCGCCGAATGGATCTCCCCCAGCCGCGCCGCAAGGCGCTCATACTGCTCTTCGGTCGAATCGCCCAGAAACTGCAGCGTGATGTGCCACGACTCCGGCGCGGACCAGCGAAACCCATCGGTCCCCGCGCGCAAGCCTTCGCACAGCGCCGACAGCTCTCGAACGACCGCACCGGCAACTGGAATCCCGATGAACAGCCGCATCGCGGAATCAGTGTACGGCCGGCGAGGCATCGCTGCGAAGCAGCCTGAAGGAGCCGTTCGCGGCTCCCGCTCAGCTGCTATCGGCTACTGCGGCGGAGCTGCCGGCGCGCCCGCATCGCTGGCCCGCTTGGCCACAAACTCCGTCGCCGGCCGGTCGCCCACCTGGCGCGTGAACTTGATCGTCTCCCCGTCTGCCTTGCCCGTGTAATTGATCTTCAGCTCGTTGCCGTTGAAGTTCAGCACCTGCGCAAACGAAATGTTGTCGCCGTCTACTTTGCCATCGCTTATGTCCGACTGGCCGCGCGGCGACGTCACCGTGCCGGTCAGGGTGGATCCGTCGACATGGAAGTCAAAGGTGATGGTCTGCGTGCCCATCCGCCCCTGCACTTCGGCGGTCCATTTGCCGTTGAAATCGGCGGCCAGCGCGGTCACAGAGCCAAGCGCGAAGACCAGCGCCGCCAGTGCGAGTTTGCGTAACATCGAAGTATCCTCCGCATCGAAAGCGATCCCCAGCCGAACGAGGCCCGGAAACGGCAGGCGGGAATCTGTGTCTGAGGGACGGACGGCGGAGCCGGGAAGTTTACAACCTGCGCAGAAAAAGCCCGCAGCTTCGAAAGCGCGTGGACTGATGATTCAGGGCTGCGCCGGAACAATCGAAGCAACGAATCCTGATTCTGCGCCTTCGACGATCGGGCCGGCCCCTATCGGGCGGAAGACCGCAGGCCCTTCAGGCCACGCGTCCGCGCCTGGTCTCCTCCGTTTTGCGGTCGTAGCGGCCCATCAGCGCATTCCAGCGCACGTGCGCCAGGTCCTGCAGCATGCGCGCGCCGTCCTCAAGGTAGCTAAGCTGAGTCCGTTCATCGTGCGCCCAGCTGACCGGAACCTCTCTGATCCGCAGCCCGCGCTTGAGCGCGATAAACAGAATCTCCGGGTCGAATCCCCATCCTTCGATGGTCTGGAGCGGAAATACCGTCTGCGCAGCCGGGCGCGTAAACGCTTTGAACCCGCACTGGGTATCGGCAAACGGCAGCCCCATCACCGCCCGCGTCACCAGGTTAAAGCACCGCCCGAAGAACTGCCGGTAAAGCGGCTGGCGGATTGTCTGCCGCGTGCTTTCCAGCCAACGCGAGCCGATCGCAATATCGGCTCCTTCGGCAATCGCGTCGAACAGCCTCTGCGCCTCTTCGACAGGCGCGGAAAGATCGGCATCGGTGAAGACCAGCACCTCGCCCTGCGCCTCCAGCATCCCGTGGCGCACGCTATACCCTTTGCCGCGGTTGCCGGGATTTTCCACCAGCCGCACCTCCGGCGCGCCCTCGGCAAAGGATCGCACCACCTCGGCAGTCCGGTCGCCGGAGCCGTCGTTGACCACCACGACCTCGGCATTCCAGTGTTTGTCCCGTATCCAGGAAACGACCCTCTCAAGCGTGGCCGGAATGCGGCGGGCCTCGTTATAAGCCGGAATGACAATGCTGTAGGTGGGGTATGGCATGATTGCTTGGCGCCGGTAAGCGCCGGCATCCTGAAGTGTCCTGAGAATCTCTGGTCATCATAACCCACCGCGACTTGTTCCGCCGCCGCAGCCCGGGCATCAGAGCAGTTACCCCAATACGCCCGGAAATACCGGCAAATTGCTGATCCCTAAAGGCTAAATTCGCTCCGGGGGCTTGCATTTTCCCTCCCGACCGGTCAGAATCCGTTTATGCTGTCTCGAGAGGCGTTCGGAAAATGACGAAAGCAGATTTAGTGGAGAAGGTTACGGCGCTGGGCGACCTGACCCGCCGCGACGGCGAAGTCATTGTGGAGACGATCTTCGGTGCTGTCATCGGCGCTCTGCAGCGCGGCGACAAGATCGAGATTCGCGGCTTCGGCTCATTCCGCATCCGCCAGCGCAACCCCCGCATCGGCCGCAACCCTAAAACCGGCGACCGCGTGGAGGTTCCCGCAAAAAAAGTCCCCTATTTCAAACCCTCCAAAGAGCTGCGCGATCTTGTAAACCCCAACGAAGCAGGCCGCTCCGCCGGCGCTTCCGCCGCTTCATAACGGCTTTGGCCGCCCGTATCCCGTGGCCGGGCTCCCTCCAGCCCGGTCTCGCACCGGGTTTGACCCTGCCGCTGGTGCGCATGTTTGCTCAACCGCTTCAGCTACGCTTCCTTACCCCGATCACGCCCATCATCCGCCCCGCATGACCGCGCGAGGCCCGGTGCGAATAGAACAGCTCCGGATGGCAGGCCGTGCAGCCGCCCACGATAGAAATCGCCTCCGGGCGAAGGCCGGCGTCGAGCAGTTGACGGCGGTTGGCCTCAATCAGATCGATATGAATCTGTGGCCCGATATCGGAGTGCCCGGGGGCGCGCTGCGTCAGAAAGAGCATCGGGTACTTATTGCGCACCGGGTCAGTCGAATAGACCTCGTGGACCAGTTCCCGCATGTAGACAAACTGCGACTCAAACTCCGAGATCACCTCTTCGCCCACCGAATAGCAGCACGGCCCGTTGCCCGGGCCGATTGCGGCGATCAGGTCCTCGGGCCGCGAGCCGAACTCGAGCCGCATGCGGCCGACGCCGATTTCCACAATGCGCCGCACCGTGCCGCGCCAGCCCGCGTGGAAGGCGCCGACGACGCGCCGCCGCCGGTCGGCGACCAGCACAGGGATGCAATCGGCCACCTGCACGGCCAGGAGCAATCCAGGTTCGTCTGTCATCACACCGTCGGCGCGGCGCGGGCGCTCGCGCCCGGCATCGCCGGCGCCGGCGCGAATAACCAGATTCGAGTGGAATTGCCGGACAGTGACAAGCGGCGTCTCCGCACTGCCGGTAACCGCCTCGACCAGCAGTCTCCGGTTTTCCATCACCGCCGCGCGATCATCCTCGAGGGTTAGCCCAAGGTTCAGCTCCGGCTCGGCGTCTTCGGCGCAATAGGCGCGGCTGCGGCCGCCCATGCGCGTGCTGAAGCCGCTCCACAGCCACGGCAGGTCCCATCCCTGCGCCTGACCGGCAATGGGCAACCATCTGACGCCATTGGCAGCCCGAACCGTGGAGCCAACCGGCCGCCTGAGCTCCTCGGGCGCGGCCGGCGACTGGCGCGCTGCGCGCCGCCTGCTCTGAGACCCGCCGCGGCGGCTGCGCGCCAGGCCGCCAATCGCAAAGTCGGCGTCAATCGCCGCCAGAGCGGCCGCCGGCAACGGCGAAGAACGTGAAGAAGATCGCATGCTCTTTCAATTCTATTTGCGGGAAGAAACGGGCTGGAGCAAACCGGCAACGCGGCGGCGCAAGCGTGTGGGCCTGCCTTCCGGCAGGCCCGCTTGAGAGGCATATTTTTGGAGGGAATCCAGAGGGGACTGTGAGGAGAGGTCCGTTGGGACCTTCAAAAGAGAGAAGTTGCCTTTCTCGGAAGGGACATAATCGGGGAAGCCTCTGCTTGTTACCTATACTGATGCACTCGCGCCGGAAAGGTTTGCTCAAAATGCGAGACAGGCGCTTTATTTGTGGAAAATCGCCAGAGCCGTCGCCCGGGCCCGTCCTGCGCTGTCGGCCCCAAAGCGCACGTCGCGAAGCCTCCGGGGCATTGCGCTGCAATTGCAGGACTGTGGCTGCCGAAGACGAGGGCGAACCCGCCCGACTTCCCTGCCTGCACGCTAACGCCGTGGCTTTCCCGGCTCCTCCTCCTGCTTCACCACCGGTCCTTCGCCGGCAAACGGCCAGTTCGTATCGAGCAGAATTTCTTTCTCCCGTTCGGCTTTCGGCACTCTGTCGATTGTAAGGTTCTCGAAGAAGTGCACGCCGGTCTTGCCCGCTGTCGCAATGTCGAGATCGCCGTCCTTATCCAGATCTTCGACCACAAACTGCGTCCCCGCGCCCGCCGTGCCGTTCACGCTGATGGCGTAACGGGTAAACGACGCCGTCTTCTGATCGATCTTGTAGTAGTAAACAACCAGCGGATCGTAAGAGCCGGGATCGTGGCCCGAGTGGCCGCGATAGCGCTTGCCGGCGAGCAGCTCCGGTTTGCCATCGCCGTCGATATCAACCAGCCTGAGCGCGTGAACCTGCGAATACGATTCATCGATCGGATGCCTGGCCCATTGCCGATTGGAGCCATCGCCTTTTTGTTCGAGCCAGTACAAACCGTAGCTGTGCCCGTGTCCGTAAATGATGTCGGTCTTCCCGTCGCCGTTCACGTCATAGCCGATGATCGGAAATCCTGCATCGCCAAGCTGCCAGTCGCCGTGCCATTCCCATTCATCCTTGTTGGCGTCGATCTGCCGGAACCAGCCATTGGGGCTCAGAATATCGGCCTTGCCATCGCCGTCGATATCGGCAACGCCTACGCCATGACCGTCCTCGGCGCGGCCGCCCACATGATGCACCTTTGGCTCCGGCCCGGAGAAATCGATCCACAGAAGGCCCATGTGCCCGTAGTGAGAGAAGATCAGGTCGGGCACGCCATCGCCATTGATATCTGCCATGACTCCGCCCTCGGTATCGTAGCTGTCGGTGATGAAGTGCTTCTTCCACACCGCGCCCAGCCTGCCGGGATTCTCGTACCACCAGATACCGT
>DATGKM010000212.1:0-21095 GCA_035294665.1 Bryobacteraceae bacterium
GCCACCACCGCCGCCATTGTAAACGGCAGCGAAAGCGCGGGCCATTGCGCAGCCAGTTTTTTGGCCGGATCGATCAGCATCTGCTGGTATAGATAAATCGAATACGAAATCGTGCCCAAATACCGCACCGGCCCCCAATTCAGCACCCTGGCGAAACCCGCCCGCGGCCAGCCGATCGCCTGCACCAGCAGCGCCGCCACCAGAATCGGATCGATTGCGAAACCCACCGCGTCCCGGTAGCCGGTGCCGAACCTCACGTTCAGCGCCACCGATACCGCCAGCAGCCCCAGCGTCCCCCACAGCAGCGCCGACCGCGCGCACAAGCGCCGCCACAGGCCGGCCGCCGCGCCTTCGCGCAGCGCCACCGCCAGCAGGCAGCCCATCATCAAATGATCTGCCCGCGCGTCGAAAGCTTCGTAGATATAGCCTTGGTCGCGCTGCAGCCCAAAAATCAGCGCCTCCCGCCAAACCCATACCGCCGCGATCCCCCCCAGCAAAAACGCCATCCGCCTCCCGTTCCGCCGCAGCAGCAGAAACGCCAGCGGCCACAGCAGGTAGAACTGCTCCTCAATCGCCAGCGACCAGGTGTGGCTCAGCCCGGTATTCGGATCGCCGCGTAGCGCCTGGTAATAGTTGTTGCAGTAAAAAAAAGAGGCCAGTGCCTGCCCACCCACCAACCGCTTATGAAACACCACCAGCGCTCCCACCAGTAGCAGCCAGTAAACATAAAAGGCCGGAAAAATCCGCAGCGCCCGCCGCGTGTAGAACAGCCTTAGCGAAACCGCCCCGTAGCGCTCTTCCTCCTTCAATAGCAGCCACGTAATCAGGAAGCCGCTGAGCACGAAAAACGCCAGCACCCCCAGCCCGCCCGGCGCCCAATCGAAGCCATAGTGGTAAAACACCACCGCCAGCGCAGCCACCGCGCGCAATCCGTCGAGCGAGGGCAAATGGCTCTCTGCCAAACCCTTGGCAAGCTTATCCGGCAGACTGGTGGCGCGCTCGATCACTCGAACTCATTATGCTCGCTAGCACACGCGCTCCGATGTCTTCTCTTTCACACCGATTATGGTTGATTATCAGCATGACCTTGCCGGGCCGTCCGGCCGTGAAGCGCCGCCAGCCGGAACCGTTACTCCTGGACCGAGCGCGAATCGGATACAGGGGTTGAAAAGTGGCCGGCGATCGCATGCTGCTTTCCGCCTTTGCCTCACTTTCGCGACACGAAGCCCGAAAACTGTAGCATTTTAGCCACACCATTGACCACCAATCCTCTGCCAGATCAGTAACTTACAGTTGGCCGCCGAGTTGCTCCGGCGTTCCCCTATGCCGGAGTCCTCTAGTGCTTTTTGAGACCACACTGCAACGGCCGGTGGAGGCTGCGGGCGTGGGGCTGCATAGCGGCGTGCGCGTTCGCATCCGTATTCTGCCCGCGCCGGTCTCGACCGGGATCGTTTTCGTCCGCACCGACCTGGAAAATTTCCCCATCCCCGCCAGTTGGCGGCACGTTGCCCGCGTGAGCTACGCCACTAGCCTCATGCGCCAGGGCGTCTTGATCTCCACCACCGAACACCTGCTCAGCGTGTTCTACTCCATGGGGATCGATAACGCCTTTGTCGAGATCGACAACCTCGAAGTTCCCATTCTGGATGGCAGCGGCCAGCCGTTTGTGGAACTGCTGGCGCTGGCCGGGATTCGCGAGTACCGGCGCAAGCGGCGCTACCTGCGCATCCGCCGCCCGGTTTCCGTGCAGGATGGCGATAAGCGTATCAGCATTCTACCCGCGGAGAGCTTCCGCCTCACGTGCGATATCGATTTCTCTCATCCGCTGGTCGGCCGCCAGTCGATCGAGCTCGAAGTCACGCCGCGAAGCTATGCCGCGTGTATCGCGCCCGCCCGCACCTTCGGCTTCGAGTACGAACTGGAGCAGATGCGCGGCATGGGCCTGATCCGTGGGGCGTCGCTCGAAAACGCCGTCTGCTTCACGCGGGAAGGCGTGCTGAACCCCGAGGGGCAGCGCTTCCCCGATGAGTGCTGCCGCCATAAAGCGCTCGACCTGATCGGTGACCTGGCGCTGCTCGGCCGCCCGCTGCTCGGCCACGTGATCGCCGAACGCGCGGGGCACGCCATGCATACGGCGCTGGTGGCCCGCATCATGTCGGATGCGTCGCTCTACGAAATTCTCACCTTCGATCAGCTCGCTTCCCGCGTGACGCAGGCTCTGGTCTCGAAAGTGGGCTAAACGGGAAAGCCCGCCAATGCCTGTGCCGATCGCGCTGGCCGGGGACTACAATCCCGCTCGAATCGCGCATCAGGCAATTCCACTAGCTCCGAAGCAGGCCGCGCGTGCCTCCTGGCTATATTGGGGCTCGACCTTATAGGCAAGCTGGAGAGGCGTTACTCCCGCGCCGGCGCGAAGCCGTAAAACGCCGCCATCCAAACCACATGACAGCCACCAGCGCCGCAAACGCGGCGAAAACCGCGACAGTGTTGGTGACCCTACAGCCGTGGACCGGCTGATCCCGCGGGGCGGCCTGTTTAGGCTGCGCGCCGGTTCCTGACCGCTCCTGACCGGCGCGCTGCTGCCCCGCGGGTTGAACAACTCACGCTCATGCGGCCCCAAAGCGCGCGGCGCGTTTCTCGCCGCTGAAGGCTGTCACGATCGCGGCCAGCAGGAAGACGGTGCCCCCCGTAGCCGCCATCGCCACCGAATAGCTGGCGTGCTTGGCGAAAACCGCTTCGATATACGCCACCGTCCCCGCAATCAGCACGCCGCACTGATAACCGAAGCCGGGCAGGAATCCGCGCACCGCATCCGGCGAGAGTTCCGAAAGGTGCGCCGGAATCACGCCCCAGGCGCCCTGCACCATGAACTGCATCAGAAATGCGCCTACGATCAGCAAGGCCGCCGAAGGCGAGAACGCCCACAGCGGAATCATCACCACAGCCGCCAGCAGACCGGTAATCATGGCGCGCTTGCGGCCAAAGCGGTCCGAGTAGGCGCCGAACAGGGTGCCGCCAATAATCGCGCCCACCATCGAAATTGCCGTAATCGCGGCGCGCTCGCGGGCGGCGAAGTGCCATTGCCGCTCGAGAAATGTCGGATACATATCCTGCGTTCCATGGGAAACGAAGTTGAACGAAGTCATCAACAGCAGCAGAAACAGAAAGAGCTTCCAATGCGAAGCGATGCCGCGGAATAAGTGGCCCCAGCTCTCGTGGCGCGTCTTTACCCAGACCTCCGACTCCTTCACGCGGAAGCGCACAAACAACGCCAGCAGCGCCGGTAGGCCGCCGATGAAAAATAGCGGGCGCCACCCCAACCTGTCGAACAAAAAGAAATAGCAGGCGGCGGCCAGCACGTTGCCAAATGCATAGCCTTGCTGCAAAAAACCCGAGAGCAGCCCGCGCAGCCGCGGCGGCGCTTTTTCCATGGCCAGCGAAGCGCCCACCCCCCACTCTCCTCCCATGCCGATGCCGAACAGCGCGCGCAGCACCATGAACGTGGTGTAGTTCGGCGCAAGGCCCGAGGCCACTTCCACCACCGAATAAAAAACCAGATCGAGCATCAGCGGCGTGCGGCGGCCGTAGCGGTCGGCCAGCAAGCCGAACAGAAACGCGCCGGCAGGCCGGAACGCCAGCGTAACCGTAATTGCCAGCGCCATGGAGGCGTCGGATTTGTGAAACTCGCGGCCAATCGCGGTGAGGCAGAAAACTACCAGGAAGTAGTCGAACGCGTCGAGCGTCCAACCGAGAAAGCTGGCGGTAAGCGCGGCGATGTGATCGCCGGTCGCGGCTTGCGCCGCCGCTGGTTGCGCGGAAGCTCTGAGTTGCGTCATTCTTTGGCCGCCCAATGCAGGCCGATTCCGCCTAGTATATGACTCCGCGCCTCCACCCGGCGGTAGCCCGTTCGCCGCAGCAGGTTCGTGAACTCGTCAATCGAAACGAAGCAGCGCAGCGAGTCGGGGATATAGGTGTAAATGCGGGTCTTCCCGTGCAGCAGCGTTCCCCAGAAAGCGCCCTGCACGTACAAATAGGCCAGGTAAAGCGCGCGCGGCAGGCGGTTGGGCGGCAGGAAAAAATCCAGACTGACCAGCGATCCTCCCGGGCGGGTGACGCGCTCGATTTCACCCAGCGCCCGCCGCGGGTCGCCGAAGTTCCGCAGACCGTAGCCGACGAACACGCAATCGAACGAGCGGTCGCGGAACGGCAGACGCAGCGCGTCGGCGCACACTCGGTGCCGCACGCGCGCGCCCGAAAGGCGCAGCATGCGTTCGGTGAGATCGGCCGCTACCGCAATTGCCCCCGGGCGGCTGGCCAAAACCAGAGCGGAAAAGTCGCCCGTCCCGCAGGCCAGGTCGAGAATGCGCGGGCGTTCCGCAAGCCCGGCCCCCGCTACCCCGGCCCGCTTCCAGTGCCGGTCCATCCCATAGGAAAAAGCGCGCGTGATGAAATCGTAGCGCGGCGCCACCTGATGGAACATCTCTCGCATTCGGCGGGAGTCTGCGAGTTCGGCTGGAGGCTGGGGCACGCGCAGCCGAATTGTAGCAAAATGCCGCTCGGAATACCCGGCTGGCGGCGGCCGGCTTTAATGCCGCGAACTCCGCGCGTTGATCGCCCGCGGCTGCTCCGCGGCCGCGCCCACCGAGAGCTTGCCGAGCGGCGGCGCAACCGAAGTGTCCACCATTTGCACCATGGCATAAGCCGGCATATCCTCGGCTTCCTTAAAGAACGTGAGCCGCCCCTGCAGCGGATCGCAATCCACCCGGATCAGGTCGCCGCCGCGCACCTGTCCGGTGGCGATCAGATTCGAGAGAGGGTGTACCAGCAAGCGGTCTATGGCCCGCTTCAAGTGACGCGCGCCGTACTTCAGATCGGTCCCTTCGGCCAGCAGAAAATCCTTGGCCGGATCGGTGAGCGAAAACACGAACAAAGCGCCATTGGTCGAATTGAAAACGCGCTGCTGCACCATGTTCAATTCGATCGAGAGAATCTTGCGCAGTTCCCCTTCGCCCAGCGGCCGGAAGACCACGGTCTTATCGATGCGGTTCATGAACTCCGGAGTGAACTTGCGCCGCGCGGCTTCCACCCCCGCCCGCATCACTTTCTGGTTCAACTGGTTGTCCACCACGCCCGCGGCCTGCTTCCGCTCCGCCTCTCCCGCGGCAAATCCCAGGCTCGGACGCAGCAGCGCGCTCATTTCGCCCGCGCCCAGGTTGCTCGTCATAAAGATAAGTGCGTGCGAGAAATCCACTCGCCGGTTATCGCCCAGCGTCAGAGTCGCCTTATCCAGGATGCCCAGCAGCAGGTTCCACAGCGCGTCGCTGGCTTTTTCAATTTCGTCGAACAGTACAAAGCTGATCTTCATCCGGTCGGTGTGGTACTGGTTCAGCACCTCCTGGCTCAACAACGGGTGCGTCTCGCGGTGCCCCAGGTAACCCGGAGGCGAGCCGATCAGCTTGGCGATTTCATGGCTGTGCTGGAACTCGGCACAGTCGATCTTGATCACCGCGCGCGCATCGCCTACCAGACTTTCGGCAGTGGCTTCCACCATGCGCGTTTTCCCCGACCCGGTCGGCCCGAGAAACAAAAAGGTCCCAATCGGCCGTCCCGGACTGGCCATGCCGGCCAGGTAGGTTTGGTATATATTGATGATCTGATCGATCGCCTCGTCCTGCCCGATGATTCTCTTGCGCAGATCCGATTCCAGCTTCTCCGCCTCGAACCCGGTCTGTGAAGGGTCCAACTGTTTGTTGAGCCGCCCCATAGTGCCCTTTCCCTTCTCGATTCCCAGTCCCATCAAGTTCATCGCGCCTTAAATATAAGCAAGCGATGTACCATGCCCCCACCCGCCCGCCGGATTTTGTGAAGCCGCGTCCGGCGCGCCCGAGGATTCATTTCGGCGGCCGCGAGGGGCGCATTTCCACACGACTGACCATGGTGCGCTGAGGCATGCGCAAAACCATGGCCGCCACTTCCGCCACGTCGGCGGGCGCAATCATCCAACTTCGATCGCCCGCGCGGCTACTGGGCCCTCCGGAAAATCCCGTATCCACGCTGCCCGGCATGATGTAACTAACCCGCACGTTGTCGTTGCGGTGATCGAGCAGCAAAGCTTCGCTGAAGTTGTTCAGCCCGGCTTTCGACGCGTTGTATCCGGCGCCCCCCGCGAAGGCGTTCTTCCCGGCGAGGCTGGAAATGTTTACGATGAAGCCTCCACCGCGCGCGGCGAAACGCGGCAGCGCCTCGCGCGAGCAGTAGAACGCCGCGTTCAGATTCAGATCGATGTTGCGCCGCCAATCCTCCACGCTCATCTCGCCCACTTTGCGAAAGATCCCCGCGCCCGCATTGTTCACCAGGATGTCCAGCCCGCCGAAGGCGCGGTCTACAAACTCGAAAAACGTGCGCACCTGCGCGGGATCGGTAACGTCGGCGGCATGCCCGCGCACTCTGGCCTTGCCGTCGTCGCCGCGGGCGCGCGCCAGTTCCCCAGCCACCGCGTCCACCGATTCCTTGCCGCGCCCGCAAAACGCCACGCGCGCTCCCTCGCCCAACAATCGTTCGACGATGGCGCGCCCTATGCCGCGTGTGCCCCCGGTCACCACCGCCACTTTGCCCGCCAGCGACTCCATGCCTCCGATTCTAAATGACCCGTAACGGCGGCACCGATTGCGGGGGTACGGATGCATCGACACCGCGCCCCCGGCTGTTAGAATAAGACCAATGCGTCCGGGTGCCAGTGTCTCTCCTGTGCGGGAAATCCTGGAAAACCGCCTTTCCGGGCTGCTCCCCGGCCTGGAAAGCGAGCTGGATACATTTATAAACGAGCGCTGCCTGCGCGCCCGCCGCGCCTTGGCCGGCGAGTTGAATCAGGCGGCGCGGCGCATGCGGCAAGCCCCGGAGCGCGCCGCGGTCGCGGCCATTCTGGTCGAAGCGGCTACCGCCTTCAGCGCCGGTGCGGCTCTGCTCAGCATCGGCGAATCGGAAATGCGCGGCGAGCAGATTCGCGGCGTCCCCGACCCCTGCGCCGCCACCTTCCGCGGCCTGTCCCTGCCCATGGCAATAGCGCCCGCGCTCGCCGAGGCGGTCCGCACCCGCGACCCGGTTACGGCGATGGCTTCGCCCGGCGAGATCTCCGGTGAACTCGCCAGCGTGTTGGGTCGCGCGCCGCACGAACGCCTCGACGTGTGCCCGCTCACAGTAGCCGGCCGTGTGTGCGCGCTGCTCTGCGCCTGGGGCGATGTGGATGGCCCGGCGCTGGAGTTGCTCGCGCAAGTCGCGGCCGCTGCTTGGCAGACAATCCCCCCGCCTGCGGAAATTGTGCAACTCACCGCGCCGGAAGCGGCCGCCGCCAAAGCGCAAACGCCGGCTCCCCCGCCCTCCGCTCCGCCACTCTCCCGCTCCGCGCCATCCGGCTGGGATGCCCTTTCCCGCCAGGATCGGCAAATCCATCTGCGCGCGCAGCGCCGCGCCCGCGTGGCCGCGGCCGAAATGAGCCTCTACGCCGCCGGCGAAGTCGAATCCGGACGCGCCCGAAAAGATCTCTACTCTGCCCTGGGCTCGCGCATCGATGCCGCCCGCGAATCTTTTCACAAACAGTTTTTCAGCGCCACCCCAACTATGGTGGACTATCTACACCTGGAACTCCTCCATACCCTGGCCCATGACGATCCGGATCTGCTCGGCAAAGATTATCCCGGCCCCCTGGTGTAGCGGGCAACTTTCTGAGCCGCGGCCGTCAAGGAGCGGTCTGGGCGCTTACCGCATGCTCTCGCTCGCTCTGGTCGCGGCCATTCCGCTGTTCGCCGCGCCCTCAGCCTTGGTAACGGTGCAGCCCGAGCTTTCCACTCTGGCGCGCAACTACCGCGAGTCCCCTTCCCCGGCCCGCCTGGCGGCTCTCGAAAGCTATGCCAAAGCGCACGCCGCCGGCCCCACCGGCGCCCTCGCGCGCCTCGCTCTCGGCGTCTCCGAGTATGAGCAGCGCGATTACGCCGCGGCGCTCGAAAATCTGCGCGGCCTCTCCACCAGGCTGCCCCGCATTGCCGACTACGTCGCTTATTACCAGGCGGCGGCGCGCGTAGACTCCGCCACTGAATTAGGTGCCGTCGGCTCCGGCCTGGAACTGGTGCACAAGTTTGACCCCGAATCCCCATTCGCCGGCCGCGCCTGGATTTTAGAGGCGCGTGCTCTCAAGCCCTCCCAGCCCGCCGAAGCCGTTCGCCTCTTGCGCGCCCATTATGCCGAACTGCCCCAGCCCGAAGGCGATATCAATCTGGCCGATTCCTACCAGGCCGCCGGCGATCTGGCCCACGCCGCCGATTTCTATCAGCGCGTCTACTATTCCCGCATCACCGGCGATGCCGCCGCCCGCGCCTCCGCGGCCTTGCTCACCCTTAAAGATTCGATGGGCGCCGCTTTCCCACCCCCGCTCCCCGAGCAGCTCCTCAAGCGCGCCGATCTGTTGCTCGAAGCCGGAAAATATCCCGAAGCCCGCCGCGAATTCGAATCGCTCGCCGGAAAGCTCGTGGGCCTGCCGCTCGATGAGGCGCGCGTGCGGCTCGGCGAAGCCGATTTTCTTCGCGGCGATACAGCCGCCGCATGTCAATACC
Source organism: Bryobacteraceae bacterium (assembly GCA_035294665.1). Classification (GTDB taxonomy): domain Bacteria; phylum Acidobacteriota; class Terriglobia; order Bryobacterales; family Bryobacteraceae; genus PSRJ01. The sequence continues at coordinate 8,607 of DATGKM010000212.1, forward strand.
TGCATGGCCTCGAAATGGACCAGTCCGAGGCCGACGCCGAACGCTGGTTTTACGTCGAGGAATGTAGCCGCCGCCGCAACCAGGAAGAAGAAATGATGGCCGCCGTGAAGCGCCTCGGCAAACTCTATCCCCACTCTCCCTGGCGCCTGCGCGCGCTGGTGGGAGCGGCGAACCGCTATCTTGTTACCAACCGGCAAGACGAACTGGCTTCGCTCGATCGCGAAATTTACGAAGATTTCCCAAATGAGGCGCCGGCCGCCCAGGCCCATTGGCGCGGGGCATTTCAAGCCTATCTGGCCAATCGTAAAGAAGCCGCCGGGCTGATGCGGGAACACCTCGAACGCTATCCGGCGCATGCCACTGCCGGCGCGGCTTTATATTTTCTCGGGCGCTCCGCCGAACGCCAAGAAGATTTCGCTTCCGCCGCCGCTTTCTACCGCGCCTTGGCCAAGCGGCTTCCCAATACCTACTATGCCGTGCTGGCGCGCGAGAAGCTCGAGACGGCTCAAATCAAAGATGCCGGCGCTTCCCCCAAAACCGCCGAATTCCTGGCCGGCATCGGGTTTGTTGAACCGAAACCGGTCCCGGTCGAAGCCACCGCCGCCACCAACCTGCGCATCGAACGGTCGCGCCTGCTGCGCAGCGCCGGTTTGCCCGATCTGGCCGACGCGGAATTGCGCTTCGGCGCGCGCGCTGGCGCCCAGCCCGCGCTGGTCTCCATGGAAATGGCCGAGGCCGCGGCCGTTCCCTATCAGGGCCTGCGCGCCATGAAATCGCTCAATTCCGACTACCTGATTCTGCCGCTCGCCGCCGCGCCGGAAAAATTCTGGAAGCTGCTCTTCCCGCTTCCCTACCGCGACCAACTCGTCGCCAGTTCCAAAGCGGCCGGCCTCGACCCGTATCTTGTGGCCGGCCTGATCCGCCAGGAATCCGAATTCAATCCCGGAGCCATTTCCCGCAGAAACGCCTACGGGCTTACCCAAGTAGAGCCGGTCACGGGCAGAGAATTCGCCCGTAGAGCCGGAATTATCCGGTTCACCAATCGCATATTATTCCAGCCGGCCGTAAATCTGAAAATCGGCGCCACCATTTTCCGCTCCATGCTCGACCGCAATGATGGCAGCCTCGAACAGACCTTGGCGGCTTACAATGCCGGCCCAACCCGTGCGGCTGAATGGCGAAGCTGGAACACCTGGCGCGAACCGGCGGAATTTGTGGAAGCGATTCCCTTCAACGAAACTCGCGAATACGTCCAGGCTGTGCTGCGCAATGCCGACGTTTATCGCCGGCTCTATAAGTGAGTTGTACCCCGCCCGGCGCGCCGCCGAAACCCAAACCGGACCCGCCAAGATACTAACTTTCGCGCTCTAAATTTTGTCCGGTTACGCTCATCGGCTTAGTCTGATTCTCAATTGATTCATTTCGGTTTTTACTCAATCTTACGTTTCCCCTTGAACTTGCGGCAGATATCCGCGTGCTTTCGCACACGTTCCAGGCTGGCCGGGACTACCGGTGTCTTTTCTTTTCCCCGAAAATATGAGACCCTTAAGTTGACCCGGCAAATCTTAAAGAGTCTTCATGTCTTTGGGAAGCTCTTCTTCCGGGGGGTGAGGGAATGAATGCTTCCGGTGTTTCTGATACCTGAAACCACGATCCGTGAAGCAGGCTCCGGGCTGGGGTTCAGTCTGGGAGAGAACTGCGGCGGGGCGCTGACCCTGACTTTAAGAATTACCCGCATTATCGAGCAGGAAAGCCTCGATGTTTCAATTTGGGGATCCGCGGACGGCAGCGATTGGGGACACAAGCCGCTGATCGCGTTTCCACAAAAATTTTACTGCGGCACTTACCAGATCCCGCTGAATCTGTCCGAGCGGCCCGAAATTCGATACCTTCAGGCCCGCTGGCAAGTGAACCGGTGGGGCAAAGGCGATTCGAACCCTCTGTTTACCATCTACCTTGTCGCCGAAATGCTCAGACCGGTCTTCATGGCAATCGGCGCCTGATTTTAGCGAATCGCGTTTCGCCCGTCCCTTCAACGCTCTGCCGCCTCTGATATCTTGTAGAAGATGATCTCGCGGCAGCAAGCCCTGGACCTGTTCCGCTCCGGCGACCTGATCGGAATCGGCATGGAGGCCGATGCGGTGCGGCGTAAGTGGCACCCGGAAGGCATCGTCACTTACATCATCGACCGCAATATTAACTACACCAATTTCTGCACCGAGTATTGCAGCTTCTGCGCCTTCTACCGGCCGCTCGGACATGCGGAAGGTTACATTCTGCCTCAAGAAACCATCTTCCAAAAGATTCAGGAAACCATCGCCCTGGGCGGCACCGGTGTGCTCATGCAGGGCGGGTTGCACCCCGATCTGAAGATCGAATGGTATGAAGATCTGTTCCGCAACATCAAGCGGCGCTTCCGGATTCATCTGCACTGCCTTTCCGCCCCCGAAATCACCAACATCGCGGAAGTCAGCGGCTTGAGCCTGCGGGACACCATCGCGCGTTTGCGCGATGCGGGTCTCGATTCCATACCGGGCGGCGGCGCGGAAATTCTGGACGATGCCGTCCGCCACCGCATCAGCCGGCTGAAATGCAGCGTGCGCGAGTGGGTGGACGTGCACCGCACCGCCCACCAGCTCGGCATGCGCACCACCGCCACCATGATGTTCGGCTGCGGCGAAACCTTCGAGCAGCGCATGAATCACCTGGAACTGGTGCGCAACCTGCAGGAGGAGACGGGTGGATTTACGGCCTTCATCCCCTGGCCCTTCCAACGCGAGAACACCTCGCTCGGCCGCTTTATCAAGGAAGAGGCCACCGCCGTCGAATACCTGCAAATGCTGGCGATTTCGCGCATCTACCTGGATAATATCGAGCACATCCAGTCTTCCTGGGTCACGCCCGGCCTGAAAACCTGCCAGTTAGGCTTGCGCTTCGGCGGCAATGACGTCGGCAGCATCATGATTGAAGAAAACGTGGTCTCCGCCGCTGGAACCCACCATCGCGCCAGCGAGGAAGAGCTGCGCCGCCTCATTCGCGACGCCGGTTTCATTCCCAAGCAGCGCGACACGCTGTACCGCACCTACTTTTTGAATTAGCCCCGAGCGGTCCGGGTGCCTACTTCACCGGCGGCGGATTCGGCGGCGCTACGCGGTCTGCCTCCGGCGGAACGGGCAGTTGGGCTTCCCGCTTCGGCGAATGGGAGACTTCGCGAATCTGCGGCAACTGGCCCACATCCCAGCCGCCGCCTAGGCCCATGACGAGATTCACGCTGGCGGTCATCTGCCGCAGTTGAATTTGCAGTTCCGCAACCTGATTGGTTAACAAAGCGGTCTGGGCCGTAATCACGTTGAGATAGCTGTCGATGCCGGTTTTGAAGCGGTTGAGCGCCAGGTCCAGATACGTCCGCGCCGAAGCGATCGCCTCGCGCTGCTGGCCCAGTTCCTGCTCCAGAATGCGCAGCGCGGCGAGATTGTCTTCCACGGCCTGAAAATCGTTGAGTACTGTCTGGCGGTAATTGGCCACGGCGGCGTCGTATTGCGCTTCGGCCTGTTCGGTGGCGCCCCGGCGCGCGCCAAAATCCAGAAGCGTCTGCGCGAACGATGGCCCCAGTGACCAGAAACGGCTCGGCCACGTGAACCAATTGGCGATACTGGTGGATTCGAAGCCGCCGCTCGCGCTCAGCGTCAGGTCGGGATAGTACGCCGCCTTCGCCACGCCAACTTGCGCGTTCGCGGCCGCTACCCGCCGTTCCGCCGAGGCGATATCCGGGCGCCGCTCGAGCAGCTTGGACGGCACGGCGACCGGCACCGGCGGCGGGTTTGCCTGGAATGGCGCCACCGGCAGCGAAAATTCCGCCGGCGGGCGGCCGATCAATGCGGCGATGGCGTGTTCGTATTGCGCCCGCGCCACACCCAGGTCCGTGGCTTGCGCCACAGTCGTGTTCAGTTGCGTTTGGGCTTGCGCCACGTCCTGTTGCGAGTTGAGGCCTACACGGAACAGCGTCTGCGTCAGTTCCAGCGTTTGCCGGTAATCCTTGATGGTCTCCCCCAGCAGCGCTCGCTGCCGGTCGAGTTGCCGCACCTGAAAGTAGTCGTTCGCCAGTTCGGCCTGCGTGCTCAGCATGGCCGTAGCCACATCGGCCGCGCTGGCTTGCGCGGTGAAGGCGTTGGCGGCCACCGTGTTGCGCGCCTTGTGCCAGAGGTCGGCCGTATAGCTGACGTCGATGGGCAATGAATAGACGTCGAAAGTGCCCGAGCCCGTTGCTCCGGCCGTGCCCGGTGCAATGCCGGTCGCGGTGCCGGGCAGCACGGCGCCTCGCGCACCGAAACGCTCATTGGCGAATGAGGGGCCCGCCGTGACTGTAGGAAACAGAGCCGACCGCGCCTGCGCCACCACTGCCCGCGCCGCCCGGAAATTGGCCTCTGCCTGCGCGATGGTCTGATTCGAGATTTGCACCTGCTGTTCGAGTTGGTTCAACTCCCGGTCGTTGTACATCTCCCACCACTTCCGGCGAATTTTGTCGTCGCTCGGTTCGGCGATTTTCCAGCCCGAAACTTCTTTGTATTGATCGGGCGGCGCCTCTTTATAGGCGGGCGGCGCGGGAAACGTGGGGCGGGAATATTTCGGTGCGGGGTTGCACCCGGTAAGCCATGCCATGGCGGCCCCGAGCATCCAGGCATACTTCCTCATGGCGTTACCGGCTCCGTTGGCGGCTGCGGAATCGGCCCATGCCCCAGCAGCCTTCCGATCCACAGCCGCAGGCGGTCCATGTACAGATAAATCACCGGCGTCGAAAACAGCGTCACCGCCTGGCTGAACAGTAACCCGCCCACAATCGTGATTCCCAGCGGCCGCCGCAGCTCATGCCCCATGCCGCCCATCAGCGCCAGCGGCAGCCCTCCCAGCATGGCCGCCATCGTGGTCATCATGATCGGCCGGAAACGCAGCAGGCACGCCTGGTAGGCGGCCTCGCGCGGCGAAAGATTCTCGCGCCGCTCCGCATCGAGCGCGAAGTCGATCATCATGATGGCGTTCTTCTTCACGATGCCGATCAGCAGAATGATGCCGATCAGAGCGATAATGCTCAGCTCGGTGCGCGTCACCAGCAGCGCCAGCAGCGCGCCCACTCCGGCCGAAGGCAGCGTGGAAAGGATCGTGATCGGGTGAATCCAGCTCTCATACAGCATTCCCAGCACGATATAGACCGCGATCAGCGCCGCCGCAATCAGCATCGGTTCGTTTGCCAGCGAAGATTGGAATACCTCGGCGGTGCCGGTGAAACTCGTGGTCACCGAGGATGGCATGCCCATCTGGCGCTCGGCCGCCGTGATGGCATTCACCGCCTGGCCTAGAGCCACGCCGGGAGCCAGATTGAAGGAGATGGTCACGGACGGAAAGAAGCCCGTATGATTCACCATGAGCGGCGCGGTGGAGCGCTCATGCCGCGTGAACGCGGCCAGGGGAATCGGGCCTCCGGTGCTCGCGGGAACGTAGATTTGCTGCAATCCGTTCGGGCCCTGCCAGAAACGCGGCGTCACTTCCATCACTACGTAATACTGGTTCATCGCGGTGTAGGTCCGGGCGATCAGCCGCTCGCCGAACGCGTCGTAAAGAGTGTTGTCCAAAACTGCCGGGGAAACTCCCAGCCGCGCGGCCGTAACGCGGTTGATCGTCAGCTTTGCCTGCAGGCCCTGGTTTTGCTGGTCGCTATTGACTTCGGTGAGCTGCGGCATGTGGCGCAACCGCGCTAAAAGCTTTGGCCCCCATTCGGCCAGCAGATCCAGATTGTCGCTTTCGATCGTGTATTGGTACTCGGCCGCGCTGATTCTGCCCCCCACCCGCACATCCTGCACCGATTGCATGTAGAGAGAAACGCCCGGTATGCCGGCGGTTTTCGCGCGCAGGCGGGCGATGATCTGGTCGGCGCTAGCGCTGCGTTGCGCCAGTGGTTTCAGCGCCACGAAGGCTCTTCCGGTGTTGGCCGTGGTTCCCCCGCCGCCGCCGGTGAACGCCGTGATGGTGGCCACTCCCGGGTCGGACTGCACGATTTTCGAGAGCTGCACCATCCTGCGCTGCATCAGTTGGAACGAAGAGTCCTGATCGCCGATGAAGTTGCCGATGATCCTGCCGGTATCTTCCTGCGGGAAAAATCCTTTGGGCGCCTTCAAAAACAGCCACCCGCTCAAGGCCACGGTGGCCGCCACGATCGGCAGCATGATCGCGGAATGATCGAGCACCCAACCCAAAGCCTTCTCGTAGCCGCGCAAAATCGCCTGGAACCCGCGCTCGCTGGCGCGATACAGCCGGCCGCGCTCCCGTTCCCGCCGCGGAATGCGGGCGCACATGGTGGGTGTGGTCGTCAGCGAGACCACCATCGAAACCAGAATGGTGATCGAAAGCGTAATCGCAAACTCGCGGAACAGCCGGCCCACCACGCCGCCCATCAGCAGAATCGGAATGAACACGGCCACCAGCGAAATGCTGATACTGAAGACCGTCGGGCCGATCTCCGCCGCGCCGCGCAAGGCCGCCTCCACCGGACCAAGGCCGTATTCGCGATACCGCGTGATATTCTCCAGCACCACGATCGCGTCGTCCACCACGAAACCGGTTGAGATCGCCAGCGCCATCAGCGACAGGTTATCGAGCGTGAAGCCGAACAGGTACATGATGCCGAATGTGCCCAGAATCGAGACCGGAATGGCAATACTCGGAATAATCGTGGAGCGCCCCTCCCGCAGAAACAGAAACACCACCAGCACCACGAGCAGCACCGAAATCCCCAGAGTAATTTCGATATCCCGCACCGAAGCGCGTATGGTCACGGTCTGGTCCAGCACCACCGTCAAATCGATCGCCGGATCGATGGCGGCATGCAACTGGGGAAGGGCCGCGGTGATGCCATCCACCGTGGAAATGACGTTGGCTCCCGGCGCGCGGAAGACAATCGCCAGCGCGGCCTGGCTGCCGTTCACGATTCCCAGGGAGCGTACAGTCTGCACCGAATCGGTCACGTTCGCCACATCGTCCAGCCGGACCGCCGCGCCGCCCGCGGCTTTCACCAGCAAGGGCCGGAAATCGGCGGCGTGGAATAACTGGTCGTTGGCGGTGATCAGCCACTGTCTGTTTTCGGTCGCGAAGCGCCCTTTCGCCTGGTTTGCGGTCTGCGCGGCGATGGCCGTTCGCAGATTTTCCAGGCTCAGGCCGTAGTGATTGATCTTGGTCGGGTCCACATCGATGCGCACGGCGGGCGACGAGCTCCCGCCCACAAACACCTCGCCCACTCCCTGAATTTGCGAAATCCGCTGCATCAGCACCGTGGAGCCGGCGTCGTAGAGCGCGGCCGGTGGAAGTTGCTTCGAGGTTAGGGCGAGGATCAGTATGGGCGCGTCGGAGGGGTTCACTTTGCGATAGGTCGGATTGGAAGGGAGATCGGCGGGCAGGTAGCTGCGGGCCGCGTTAATGGCTGCCTCTACGTCCCGCGCCGCCGCGTCGATATTGCGCGTCAGGTCGAATTGCAGAGTGATCACGGCCGCGCCCAGTGTGCTGGTAGAGGTCATCTCGCTGACGCCGGCGATCCGGCCAAACTGCCGCTCGAGCGGCGTGGCGATGGAAGACGCCACGTTTTCCGGACTCGCCCCCGGCAGCGAGGCCGATACCGAAACCGTGGGAAAGTCCACCGTCGGCAAAGGCGCCACCGGAAGCAGAGTGAATGCCGCCGCGCCGGCCAGCCCCACGCCTATGGTCAGCAGGCTTGTCGCCACCGGCCGCTTGATGAATGGCTCGGAGAGATTCATAAGCGTTTCCGGGCCGCGACCGTCGGGGAGCGGTGCTTGCGTACTTTCCTCATTGCCCCTGCTCCGGCCGCGGCTGGCGGTGGAAGAACCGCCGCAACCGCGCGGCGGTTTCATCGAAGAACAGATAGATCACCGGGGTCGAATACAGCGTCAACGCCTGGCTGAGCAGCAATCCGCCGATGATGGTGATGCCTAGCGGGCGCCGCAACTCGCTGCCGACGCCCGCCCCGAACGCCAGCGGCACCGCGCCGAACATCGCCGCCATCGTCGTCATCATGATGGGCCGGAACCGCAGCAGCGAGGCCTGATGAATCGCCTCTCGCGGCGGCTTATGCTCCACCCGCTCGGCATCCAGCGCAAAGTCGATCATCATGATCGCGTTCTTCTTCACAATCCCGATCAGCAGCACGATGCCGATGATCGCCACGATCGTGAGTTGCTGTCCAAATAGCATCAGCGCCAGCAACGCGCCCACGCCGGCCGACGGCAATGTCGAAAGAATCGTGACCGGGTGGATATAACTCTCATAGAGCGCTCCCAGCACGATATATACGGTCACTAAGGCGGCCAGAATCAAAAGCGGCTCATTCTTCAGCGAAGCCACGAAGGCCGCCGCGGTGCCTTGAAACGCGGCCTGCATGGCGGGCGGCGCCGGCAGTTGCTTCTCCACCTTCTGTATGTCCTTCACCGCCTCTCCCAGCGATGCGTTCGGCGCCAGATTGAAGGACACCGTGGTGGCGGGAAACTGTCCCAGCCGGCTCACCAGAACGGGGGCGGAAGAGGTGGTCGCCTGGGTGAACGTGCTGATCGGCGTCGAACCGGCCGTGGCCGATTTGAGGTAAATGTCTTCCAAATCCTTGGGGCTTCTCTGGAAGGTGGGCAGCACTTCCAGAATCACGTGATACTGGTTCAATTGCGTAAACAGAGTGGAGACCTGCCGCTGCCCGAACGCGTCGTAGAGCGCATCCACGATGTTCTGCGTATTGACGCCCACGCGCATGGCCGTGCTCCGGTTGATGGCCAGCGCGCTCTCCAGTCCATTGTTCTCCAGGTCGTCGGCGACGTCCACCAGGGCCGGTATGGTCTTCAGCTTCTCCACGAACCTCCCTGCATACGACGCCAGTTCCGCCGGGTTCGGGTCCGACAGCGTGTACTGGTAGGCGGTGCGGCTCACGATGTCCTGCACCGTCAGATCCTGCACCGGCTGCATGTACAACTGCATTCCCGGGATCTTCGAGACCAGCGGTTGCAAGCGGCGGATCACCGCGGAAGCGCTGAGGCGCCGCTCCGAAAGCGGCTTCAAATTGATCTGAATTCTGCCCTGGTTGAGCGTCGTATTGGTATTGTCCACCCCGATAAATGACGAGAAGCTCTGGACCGCCGGGTCCTTAAGGAGCGCCGCCGCCACCTGCTGCTGCAGCCGGGACATGCGCGTGAAGGAAACATCCGGATCGGCCACGGTCGTGCCCTGAATCTGCCCCGTGTCCTGCACCGGGAAAAAACCCTTCGGAATCACGATGTACAGGAACACCGTGAAAACCAGCGTGGCCGCCGAAATCGCCAGAATCAGCGGGCGGCGATCGAGCGCCCAGTCGAGCGTTCGCCCGTAGAAGGCGATCGCGCCGCGAAACGCCTTTTCCGAAAACCGGTAAAAGCGGCCTTGCTCCGCTTCGGGCCGGTGCTTGAGCAGCCGGGCCGAAAGCATGGGCGTGAATGTCAGCGAAACCACCGCCGAGACAATAATCGTCACCGCCAGCGTGACGGCGAATTCCCGGAACAGGCGGCCGGTGATGCTGCTCATGAACAGCAGGGGAATCAGCACGGCGATCAGCGAGACGGTCAAAGAAATGATGGTGAACCCGATTTGTTCCGCGCCCTTCAGCGCGGCCTGTAACGGCCGGTCGCCCGCCTCCACGTGCCGCGCGATGTTTTCGATCATCACGATGGCATCGTCCACCACGAATCCGGTGGCGATGGTCAGCGCCATCAGGGTGAGATTGTTCAGGCTGTAGCCGGCCAGGTACATCACCGGAAACGTGCCGATGAGCGAGAGCGGCAGGGCAATGCTCGGAATGAAGGTGGCGGGCAGGCTGCGTAGGAACAGGAAGATCACCAGCACCACCAGCCCGACACAGACCAGCAGCTCGAATTCCACGTCTGAAACGGAAGCGCGCACCGTGACCGTGCGGTCGCTCAACGTCGTGATGTGGATCGCCGGTGGAATGGTGGCGCCCAGGCGCGGCAGCAGGCCCTTGATGAGGTTTACCGCCTGGATCATGTTCGCTCCCGGCTGCCGCTCGATGTTCATGATCACCGCCGGTGTCTGGTTCATCCACGCGGCCTGCTCTACGTTTTCGACCCCTTGAACAATGTTGGCCACGTCGCACAGCATCACCGGCGCGTTGTTCCGGTAAGCCACCACCACCTGGCTGTAGTCCGGCGCCGAGAGGAGTTGATCGTTGGAGTTGATTTGATACCCCTGATCGGGGCCGTCGAAGCTGCCCTTGGGGCCATTCACGTTGTTGGCCATCACCGCGGTGCGGACGTCTTCCAGGCTCAGCCCGTAAGACGCCAGCCTGGTGGGGTTCACCTGGATGCGCACCGCGGGCTTCTGGCCGCCGCTAATGGTAACCGCGCCGACTCCACTCAACTGCGCAATCTTCTGCGCCAGCCGCGTATCGGCATAGTCTTCCACCTGCGAGAGCGGCAGGGTGTTGGAGGTGAGCGCCAGCGTCAACACCGGCGCTTCCGCGGGATTGACTTTGTTATAGACCGGGGGCATGGGCAGGTTCGCCGGCAGGAATGTTTGCGCGGCGTTGATGGCCTGCTGCACCTGCTGCTCCGCTACGTTGATATCCAGGCTGAGCACGAATTGCAGCGTGATTACGGACGCGCCTTGCGAGCTGGTGGAGAGCATCTGGCTTAAGCCGGGCACCTGGCCCAGTTGCCTTTCGAGCGGCGCGGTAATCGATGACGCGGTCACATCCGGGCTTGCGCCCGGATAAAAGGTGAGCACTTGTATGGTCGGGTACTCGACTTCCGGCAGCGCCGAAATCGGCAACTGCAGAAACGCCACCAGCCCGGTCAGCGGAATGGCGCACATCAGTAATGTGGTGGCGATGGGGCGCAGAATGAAGGGCCGCGACGGACTCATTGCTGGGGCGCTTGACCGGGAGCCGCCGGACCCTGCGGCCCAGCCGGCCGGATGCTCACCTTCGACCCGTTCACCAGGTTGGCGAATCCATCGGTCACCAGGCTCTCTCCCGGGTTCACTCCGGTCACGGCGGCCTGGGGGCCCGTAATTTGGGCGATCTTGATATCCCGCAACCGCGCCGTCTGGTCCGCCGGGTTCACCACGTAGACAAACGCCTCTTCCCCATTGCGCTGAATGGCCGCGGTGGGAACTATGGTTACGCCTTGCAAGGTCTTCAGCAGCAGCCGCGCATTCACGAACTCGTTGGGAAAGAGTTGATTGTTGCGGTTGGCAAAACTGGCGCGCACGCGCACCGTGCCGGTAGCGGTATCCACCTGGTTATCGAGCGTGAGCAGTGTGCCGGTAGCCAGCAGGCGCTGGTCCTGGTGGTCGAGCGCATCCACTCGCAAGGTATGCCCGAGCCGGATTTCGTGTTCCACATCCGAAATGTAGTTTTCGGCCATGGTGAAGATCACCGTAATGGGCTGCAATTGCGCGATGGTGAGCAGGGCCGTGGTGCCATTGGCCTGCACAATGTTTCCCGGGTCCACCCCGCGCAGGCCGACCCGGCCGGCAATCGGCGCGGTAATGCGCGTGTAGTCGAGATTCACCTGCGCGGCTTCCAGGTTGCCCTGATCCACCTTCACGGTGCCCTCGTTCTGCGCCACCGTGGCCTGTGCCGTGGTGTAGGTCTGTTCGGGAATGGCGTGCTCCGCCACCGACGACTGGTAGCGCCGCAGATCGATGCGGGAGTTGGCCAGCGTGGCCTGATCGCGCGCCAGTTGCCCTTGCGCCTGGACCACCGCGGCATTGTATGGCCGGGGATCGATCAGTGCCAGCAGATCGCCCTTTTTCACAATCTGGCCTTCCTTGTAATAGACTTCCATCAACTGGCCGCCCACCCGGCTGGTCACATTTACCGTGTACACGGGTGTCACCGTACCAATCGCCGAAATGAATACGGGCAGATTGCCGCGCTCGGCCGCCGTCACCGCCACCGGCACCCCCCGCGGGGAAGACTGTTTACCGGAAGGGTTTCCCTTCGATGGCGGTGAGCCGGAACGCTGCGAAAACAGGAACCCGGCGCCTGCCGTCAGCAAGGCCAGAACAACCCACAGAGTATTTGCTCCGCGATTCGTGCGAGGCATGCGCAAGTTCCATGTGAGTTAAGCATTTCGGAAGCCATCGGCATAGCCCCGCGAAATCAACCGCGGGAGCGCATGTGAGAAGCGGCACGGCGGGCGCGGTCTGATGGGAACCGCCCGGCTGCAATACAATACCTGTTACGCGCCTGCCATGTACCTGCAAAAGCTCCGGGCGCGGGAGGTCACATGCGACGTAGAGAATTTGTAGCCGCCCTGGGCGCCGCGGCCACGGCCGCGCAGGCCCAGACAGTCACCAAGACCAGCGCCAACACCGGCCGGTTGAAGCAATGCGCGATGCGGGCGAACTTCGACCCCAAAATGCCCTTCGAGGATATGTGCCGGGAGGCCGCGC
>DATGKM010000213.1:0-7401 GCA_035294665.1 Bryobacteraceae bacterium
ATCGACGCTCCGGTTTGGCACCTCGATGTCGGCTCATCGCATCCTGGGGGTGTAGAAGCTCCCAAGGGTTAGGCTGTTCGCCTATTAAAGCGGTACGTGAGCTGGGTTCAGAACGTCGCGAGACAGTTCGGTCCCTATCTGTGGTGGGCGTAGGAGATTTGAAGGGGCCTGCCCTTAGTACGAGAGGACCGGGGTGGACGAACCTCTTGTGATCCAGTTGTTCCGCCAGGAGCACCGCTGGGTAGCGAAGTTCGGTCAGGATAAACGCTGAATGCATATAAGCGTGAAACCTTCCCTAAGATGAGATCTCCCAAGCTTTATAGCTAAGAAGGGCACTGGAAGACGACCAGTTTGATAGGGCGGATGTGTAAGCGTGGTGACACGTTGAGCTGACCGCTACTAATTGCCCATTCGGCTTGACCATAAAACTCTACTGCGCACGCATAAGTGCAAGCGCTGCTCTTTCGTACCCGTCAATATTCAAAGATGCCGGGAGTCAGAAGCCATGAGTCAGAATCGCCGTTTTCATTCTGACCTCTGACTCCTGTCTCCTGACTTCTCCGCTTTCTGGGTGACCTTAGCGAGGGGGACCCACCCGTTCCCATCCCGAACACGGTAGTTAAGCCCCTCAGCCCCGATGGTACTGCATAGGTAACTATGTGGGAGAGTAGGAAGTTGCCCGGTTAATCACAAAAGGCCCAATCTCCGGATTGGGCCTTTTTGCTGTGTGGGGCAGGCGCTTCCGCCTGCCAACTCGGCAATATCCATGGCTCACTCGTACCGCGGAGCCGCCATCGGAGCGATCTTCGTGGCCCGCCGGGCCGGAAGATAGCAGGCCACCAGCGCCACCAGCGCCACCAGCCCCAGCACCGCCGCGGCCAATGCCAGCGTCAGCGGGCCCCACGCGCCCACCCCGGGTCCTGCTTGGGAAGGAATCTGCTCGCGAAGCTCTCGTTAACCACCATGGCGGGCGGCGCGCCGGCCCCGTCGCGGTCGCTCAGTCCCCTGCCCCGGCGCACGCGAATCCCGATGGTCCGGAAATAATCGGGCCCCACGATTTTGAACATACATCCCTGGCGGTTGGCGCGATCCCGCACCGGCTAATCGGCGATCTGAAACGGCATTCCATAACCGGCTTCGAACACGGTGTTATCGTGCGCCCAGTCGAGATAGTTCAGGGTAGAGATGCCGTTGCGGGAATAGCCCGGCGGCTTTTCGAGCACGCGCACAATGCGATCCGCGTCCGCATAGGGCAGCGGCTTCAACAGGGCGGCGTCCACAAAGCTGAAAATTGCGGCATTCGCGCCGATGCCGATGGCCAGCGTAAGAAGAGAAACGGCGGTGAAGCCGGGGGCTTTTGGCGAGGGTGCGGAGAGCAAAGCGGAGGTCTTGGAGCAAACTGTGCACGCAAATCTCCTTGGACCGCGGATTACAAGCCTGGACGGAGAAACGGGCGGGAAGTTCCGGCGGAGTTTTCACCTCCGCCGGTCCACACAACTGCGGCCAGGGATGGCCACAAAGGGATACGCTTGAACTTCTAATCGTTGGGGTTGCCGGCGGAGATCTGCACGACGCGCTTGTCCGGCATGATCACCGTCTTCAGAAATCCGAGCGGGCTGCCGTCCTTTGCGGGGAGGAACTTCACGGTAATGTTGTCCCCGGCGTGGAGCGCGTTGGGACCGGTTCTGCCGATACCCCTCTGAGCTAAGGCGGTGGCGGAGCCGAGCGTCATTACCCATTCGGTGCTTTTGCCATCCGCATCCTTGACCGCCAGGGACAGGGACCCGTGCGGATTAGAAAATTTGATACTGGTGACCGTGCCTGACAGTTCCTTTTCATTCTTCATGTCATACACGCCCGCCAGGGAGTGATGGGCCTCCAACGAGGCCGCGGCGGCCAGCAAGCAGCCCAATATAGCCACGGATCCAAAGGTTCGCCTTTTCATTTCATGTACCTCCAGGTGTTGTCGTCAGAACCGACGCGATCGCATCCTTGCAGCCAGTGAGTATATCACCGAAATTGCCCCCGTATCAGGGCGTCTGTTTTACGTACGCCATCAGGCGGCCCGCCGTGATCGCGCCGAACCAGCAGGCAAGCGAAGCCCAGGCTAGAAATTTGGCGTTGCGCGGCAGCGGCACCTCGTCCAGCTTGGGGTTATCGAAGACCTGCCGGCGCATTCGTACGAGAAAGTATAAACCGGCAAACACCAGGGCCATCTTGATGTAGAAATCCAACATGGTGAGCTTGGAGGTGGCATCGGCCACCAGCATCAGGACTCCGGTGACCGCGTTCATGCCGAAGGCGACCCACAAAAACGGGAACACGCGCGCGAAAGGCCTGAGCGGCGCGGCGGGCCAGAAGCCCAATATCATCAGGCTGAGCATGGCGGCGCCTCCAGCCACGATTCCCATTCCGATGGTGTGAAGAACGAGAATCGTGGGGAATGCCCAGATAGTTGGGGCTTCGCGCACCCACGTCCCCAGTTGCGAATTTTCGAGGGCGGAGAGAAACTCCATCATGCGTTTACTCCCCGCGCTCCCGGCGCGCCGTGCTGCGATCGAGCGCCCAGGCAACAAGACCGACAAGAGCGGTTGCGCCGGTCACCCAAACAATGGTGCCGACCACTAGCGACATGAATAGCCTCCATCCGAACACCTAGAATGCATTGCCCAAAAACGGCAGCATACTGCCGCAATATAAGACCCCAATCCACAGCACCATGGCCGATACGGCGGCGAACTTGGCGCTAAACGGCGCGTCTTCGCCAGGTCCCAGGGCCCACGGTTCGTCAAACAAAGTGAAGTACACCGCGTTCAGCCCCGCAACCAGCACCATGACCATTTTCCAATAGAAGGAAGGATTGTGAATGTACTGGACGGGCATGCCCGTGAAGAACAACATGCCGGTGATCACGTTCACGCCGAAGCCGATGGCGGCCCAGGGCAACAGACGGTGCAGGGACGCGAAAGAGACGCCCTTCATCACTCCTACGACACGCAGGTCCACCAGCAGCACCACGCCCAGCAAAAGAGTCAGCCCGATGAAATGCAGGGTTTCGCAGGTGGGCCACATCCAGCGGGTGCCGGTAACGAAGGCGCCGACGGTGCGCGCCAGCCCCACAGGGTCGGACGTGGCCGCGGCAGGAGTTGCCGCGGCGCCGGCGGCCAGAATCTCCGAATGGCGAATTTCGCCGCCGAGATTAGAGGCGCGAATGGTCGCCCCGAGGCTGACCAGCGTCAACACCGTGATCACGGCCAAATTCCAGCGGGGAATGCGGCTGAGGCGGCGGAATTGCCAGAGCGCCAGCCAGGCGAACGCGCCGGTGAATTCCATGAATGCCAGAGCCACCAACGCGGCTCCTTCGTGCGCTCCGATCAACGATGCCGATATGCCCGGAAGGTGCTCGATGGCATCCTGGGCGCCGTTTCCGGTGATATAGGTGGGGATCGCGATCAGCGAAATTCCCAGAAGAACGGTGAGGCTGGCGCGCTTCAGATCGTCACTGTTGGCAACCAGCGAAACCAGAAACAGACCGCCGCCGATGATGAAACCGATGCTCGGAAAATGATTGAGCAGGAGATGGATGTGTGCCAAGTCCATAGTAAGGGAGACGCGCAATGCGCGCCGCCCGACTACTATATAACAAATGGCCGCGAGGCCGCTTTGGCGCGTTATCTCACAAAGGGGATGTAAGCCGGCACGCTGTTGCGATATTCGCGGAATTGCTCTCCGAAGCGCATTTCCAGCAGGCGGTCTTCAGTGCGCACGCGAATCTCGCTGCCGGCGACACACAGCGCGAAGCCTGCCAGCGCCCATGGCCAGCGGGCCAGCAGAATTCCGTTGACCAGAGTCAACGCCACGAGCGATGCATAAATCGGGTGGCGGACTAATGCGTATGGACCGGCACGCACGAGCTGGTGATCTTCGTACAGCCCAGCCTGAATGCGGAACTGCCGGCCGAGATGAGCGATGGCGGTCCACATGAGCCAGACAGCGGTTGCCCCAAACACCAGCGCGCTCAACATAGCCACGAAACTGGTTCGGGGCGCGAGCGGCGCGCGAAACGAAAACGTCACGCCTATGCCGGCCGCCTCGAGCAGCAGGCCCGCGAGCGACGGCCCACGCACGGCAGTGGATTTGCGCCGCTGCACTTTGGGCGCGCGGAACAGATAAGGCCAGAACCACAGCAGCCAGAGGGCGCACAGTTCGATCCAGGCGAGAACACGCATCCTGTTTTCCAGGGTAAGGCTTCGCTTGGCCGCAAGGCGGGCGGAAGACGGTGCCGTTGGGGCGAATGTATGTGGCCGGCGCGGAATCGGACGATGCATTGTATGCTGGAGTCTACAGGAGCCTGGTATCGTATCGTTCTGCGTGCTGGCAAGCGGCAGTTCGGGAAACGCCGCCCTGCTGGCTACCAACAACACGCGCATTCTTTTGGACGCCGGTTTGAGCGTCCGCGAACTCAACCGCCGCCTGGCGCTGGCCGGAGAAGATATCGGCCGGCTGGATGCGGTGCTGATCACTCACGAACACTCCGATCACATTGCCGGTCTGGCTACGCTGGCGCGGCGGAAGGAATTCCGGGCGCCGGTTTACCTGACGCGCCTGACCGCGCCGGCGATCGATTGGGGCGAAGCAAAGCCGCGGATTGAAACCTTCCAGGCGGGCGCCACTTTCGAAATCGGCGACATCGAAGTGAACAGCTTCTCGGTGCCGCACGACGCGGCCGATCCGGTCGGGTACTGTTTCGAAGCCAACGGCGCGCGGGTGGCCGTAGCCACCGATCTGGGCTACATGCCGGAATCGGTGAAGTATCATCTGCGCCGCGCGGACCTGTTGCTGCTCGAGGCGAATCACGATCTGGACATGCTCAAGGTGGGGCCGTACCCGTGGTCCGTGAAGCAGCGCGTGATGAGCCGGGTGGGACACCTGTCCAACCTGGTGATGGCGGAGTATCTGGGACAGGAGTTTTCCGATCGCGCGACCAACCTGGTGCTGGGGCATTTGAGCGAGCAGAACAACCATCCGGAAATCGTGCGCGACCTAGCCACGCAGGCTTTGGACGAGCGGGGCTTACGCACGCGCCTGACGATTGCCGGGCAGCACGAGCCGACGGAAGTGTTCCAGTTCTGACCGGCTGGGCGGCGGATTTACGCCAGGCCGGACCTTCTGAGCAGGGCGCCGGCGTCCGGCTCTCTGCCCATGAACTGGCGATAGAGCACGGCGGGATCTTCGCTATCGCCCCTGGCGAGGATCTTGGTTCGGAATTCGTTGCCGATTTCGCGGCTGAAGATGCCGTGTTCGCGGAAGCGGGTGAAGGCGTCCGCGTCCAGCACTTCGGCCCACTTGTAGGAGTAATAGCCGGAGCCGTAGCCGACCGGGCTGGCAAACAAGTGCGTGAAGCCGGCGATCATGGCGTGATAGGGCGGCAGCGGGGCCGGGCTGAAATCCTGCAGAACGCGGCGGGTGTATTCGACGGGATCTCCGTCTTGGGCCGCGTCGTAGCGGGTGTGCAGCAGCAGGTCCACAAAACCGAAACCGAGCTGGCGCATCTGCGCGTTGGCGGCGCGGAAGGTGCGCGCCCGGTTCATCTTCAAGAACAAGTCTTCGGGAATGGGCTCGCCGGTTTGCCAGTGGCGCGCGAACAGATCGAGCGCCGGCCGCTCCCAGCACCAGTTCTCCATGATCTGCGACGGCAGTTCCACGAAATCCCAGGCCACGCTGGTGCCGGCCAGCGCGCGGATTTCGACACGGCTGAGCAGATGATGCAGCAGGTGGCCAAACTCATGGAAAATGGTCTCCACTTCGCGGTGCGTGAGCAGCGCAGGCTTTTCGCCCACGGGAGGCGTCAGATTGCCGCATACCAACCCCACGTGCGGCTTGAAGCCCTTTGGGCCGGGGCCTCCAGTAATTAACGCGTCCATCCAGGCGCCGCCGCGCTTGTTCTCGCGGGGGAACCAATCGGTGTAGAAACCGCCCAGCAGGGCGCCATCTTCATCCCGCAGTTCGTAGAAGCGCACGGCCGGGTCCCATCCCGGAACATCGTCTTTGGGCGAGACCCGCACGCCATAGAGCCGCTCGATCAGGGCGAAAAGGCCGGCCACGACGCGGTCGAGCGGGAAATAGGGGCGCAGCGCTTCCTCATCGAAATCGTAGAGCGCGGCGCGCTGCTTTTCGGCGTAGTAGGCGACATCCCAGGGCTCCAGCTCCGGCGCATTCAGCCCTTCGAGGGAACGGCGGAACTCGCGCAACTCGCGGTTTTCCTCCTGGAAGCGGCGCTCCGTTTTGGTTTTCAGGTCTTCCAGAAACTCCATGGCGCGCGCGCCGGTGTGGGCCATGCGGTCTTCAAGCACGAAATCGGCGAAATCGCGGAAGCCGAGCAGCCTGGCCTTTTCGCGCCGCAGATCGAGAATGCGATTGATCAGCGGCCGGTTGTCCCATGGGTCTTTGGTCGCGCGGACGCTATACGCCTCGTAGACCTGCCGGCGGATCGCGGCATCATCCAAATAGGTCATGATGGCCACGTAATCCGGCCCATGCAGAGTGAAGCGCCATCCCGGCTGCCCTTTGCGTTCGGCGCTCTGGCGGGCGGCGGCGACGGCGGTGGGCGGCAAGCCGGCCAGTTGCGATTCTTCGGTGAGGCGGAGTTCGAAGGCGTTGGTCGAATCGAGAACGTTCTGGGCGAAGGTGGTGGTGAGCTGCGTCAATTCGACGTCGATTTCTTCGAGGCGCTTTTTGCCGGCCGCATCGAGTTCGGCGCCATGCCGGCGAAAGGTATCGACCGTTTTCTGCACGAAGCGGCGACGGGCGCCCGTCAACGATTGCGCTTCGGCGCTGGCGGCGTATGTTTTCACCGCCTGCCAGAGGCGGTCGTCCAGCGGGATACCGGCATAGAAGGCGCTGACCGGGGGCTGCACGGCATTTAAGGCGGCGCGCAATTCCGGATAGGTGGCGACCGATTCGAGGTGCTTCACCACGGCCATGGCGAAATCCAGCGGCTCGGTGAGAACGTCGAGCGGCTGCATGGTATTGGCAAAAGTGCGCTCTCCGGGCTCCTCGCCAATGCCGCGCTGGGCAGCGCGGGCATTTTCGAGCAAGCTGGAAATGGCCGGCTCTACATCCGTTGCCCGGATCTGGTCGAACGCGATGCGGAAAGAAGGGGTGAGGAGGGGGTTGGTTTCAATGGAAGTCGGCATTGTTCAGGGCGTATCTATTAAGCCTAGCAGGCGAGCTTAGTGTCAAGCCGCGGAAGCTCGCGTAAAGGGTGCGCGACGTGAAAGTGGCTATAGCTGCCGCTTTCTTTTTTTGTACCGGCTTATCTGTGCGTATGTAGTACGCTAGGAAATGGAGCCATTCCTATGCCCGATTCTTTGCAGGAACTGGAAGTGCGCCGAGCCGCAC
>DATGKM010000214.1:0-3165 GCA_035294665.1 Bryobacteraceae bacterium
GAGGATGTCGAACAAGCGCTCGATGCGGTGGAGTTCCGTCAGAAGGTAATTCTTCAGCTCGCCATTTTTGCGGGCGCGCGTCCGGGCGAGGTGTTGGCCGTTCAACGGAAGCACGTGGTCCACGACGCGACCGTCATAGAGATCCATCGGCGCGTCTACCGGGGCAAATTCGCCGAACCGAAGAACGGTTTGGTCCGAAAAATCGCGGTTCCACCCCGCTCGGCTGCGTTGCTGAGGGACTGGATGGAGAAGGCCGTGGAGCCGGATCCGGAGGCGTTTGTATTCGCAGGAGAAACCGGACAGCCGCTATGGCGATCCTCGCTGCTCGACGATCACGTGAAGGCAAAGCTCAAGCCAATTGGACTGGGGTGGGTAAATTTCCAGGTCATGCGTCGCACTCATGCGAGCCTAGGCCATGAAGCCAAGGTGGATCCCAAGGTGGCAGCGGATCAGCGCGGGCATGGCATCGGCGTAGCGCTTGATGTCTACACCCAATCGACGATCAAGGAGCGTGCAGCGGCCGCAAAGCGCTTGGAGAAGTCGGTGCTCAAGGACAAAAGGAAGGTAGTCCCGATACGAAAAAAGTCCGCGTGATGCTTAACGGAGGGTTATGGAGGGTGTGTTTTTTGAAGGTCTGTAAGTTATTGATTTTGGAGCGGGAGACGGGGCTCGAACCCGCGACGTCCAGCTTGGGAAGCTGGCATTCTACCACTGAATTACTCCCGCGCGCCCTTATCTCTAGCGACTACATCTCATTGTATCAGCAACATTGTATCCGCAAGCTTTCAACCGAAAGGAACTTCCTGGGCATGTCCCGAACTTTGAGACGACCAGTTAAAACGTCACCCACCGAACCCAAAAATCGGCTGCAAAGCCTGGCCCTGCCAACTGTACATCAGTGCCCGTATTTCTTTTCGCCGGCCTCGATGCGCACCGGCAGGCGGTTTTCCTTTGGCGGCAGCGGGCAGGTGGCGTACGGTGTGAACGCGCAAGGAGGGTTGTAGGCCTTGTTGAAATCGAGCACCACCTGGCCATTTTGGGGCGGAGGCGTATCGAGGAAACGCCCTGCGCCGTACGTTTCGTGCCCGCCGGTGAGGTCCCGGAAAATAAAAAAGAGATCCCGTGATCCGGGTTCATCAATCACCGGCCGCAGGCGGTATTCACGCCCCTGCAATCGGAAAACCACGTAGCCTGGGCTGTCTTCCGGCTCGGTCTGGCCGATGATATTGGTGATCGGAACCTTCTTCGGCTCGGGCACGAAGCGCGCCAGAATGCGGTACTCTTCGCGGGCCGGAAAGGCCTCTATGCCATGAAAATCGCGGAGATACGGGCTCTGCGGATCTTTCAGGCGAATGCCTATGCGTCCAGCGCGGTCGATCACGTATAGCCGCAACCGGCCTGCGGATACGAAATCGTCGCTATCGGGATGGAGGTTGCGCGTGCTGCCCGCGGTTGTCGCCGTGACGTTGCCGTTGTGAAGATCAAAGATCCCCGCCTGTGCCGGACCAGCCGGCAGAACGATGTCGCTTTTCGGGTCCGTTCCGAAAGTGTTGCGGCCCTCATGCAGCCAAAACAGTCCCGTCACAGTGAGCCAGCCGCCGTCGGCGCGCAAGTGGGCTTCGCGCTCGTGCCTCCAGGCTGCGATTTCAGCTTGATACGTGGCCGCCGCAAACAAGGGAAGCCCGATCACCACCGCGGCGGCATATCGCAGCCTCGGGCGTTTCCCGCTACACATCCGCCTCATATCTCGGATGGCGCCGCGAGCATCTGCTCGAGTATGCCCGCGAATTCTTCTGATTTGCGGTCCACCCGCTCTTTGAGAATCGCGAGGTCGCGTTCCAGGCCGCGCAGTCTATCCGCCAGGTGCAGGCAGGCGAGCACGGCAATCCGGGTCGAATCGGCGTTGGGCGCTTTGGCGGCAATCGAGAGCATCAGTTCGTTAACGCTGGCTGCCACGGCTTCCACCTCCCGCGGGTCTCCGGCCGCCAGCAAGGTGTAAGGGCGGCTAAGAATGGTAACGCGAACCGCCTGCTTCTCCGAACCGTTACCGCTCATTGGCGCCGTCCCTTCAGGCTTCACTCAGTTGATCGATCTGGCCCAGGAGCTTTTCGATGCGCTGTCGCACCTGCTTCCGCTCCGCCTGCAGAGTGCGCACCTCTTCGGCCAGGCGGGCGGCTTCGCTGCGGGCCGCCGCAGCTTGTTCCAGGGCAGCCTCCTTCTCCGACCGCAAGCGCGCTACCAGTTGCACGGCCTGCTGAATACGCTGCTCCAAGCTGCTGAGCGAATCGGTTTCCTGCTGCTCCACAGGGCTCATGCCTGCGCGTCCGCCTTTTCCAGACCGGCTTTGGCCGCTTCCACTAATTGCCGGAATGCCGCGTCGTCCTTGTAGGCCAACTCGGCCAGCACCTTCCGGTTGAGATCCAAACCCGCGGCTTTCAGCCCGTGTACGAACTTGCTGTACGAAAGTCCAGCTTCGCGGCACGCCGCGTTGATGCGCACAATCCACAGTGCGCGATAATCGCGCTTCTTGTTCTTCCGGCCCACATACGCGAATTTCAGCCCCCGCTCCACCGCCTCCTGCGCGGCGCGGTAAAGTTTGCTCTTGGTTAAAAAATACCCGGAGGCCTGTTCAAGGGTTTTCTTCCGGGAGGCTCTGCGGTGGGTACCGCGCTTTACTCTAGGCACGTTTCATCTCCTTATTTATTGATGAGCGGAACGGGCACGTGCGCGCGCCGTCCGCGTCGGAAGTTCTCCACTAATAGGGGAGCATGCGCCGCAAGACCGGCTGATCGGCGGCATCGGCCACGACGCTTTGGTGTAGTTTCTTTTTGCGCTTGTGCGGCTTCGAGGTCAGGATGTGCCGGCCAAAGGCGTGGTTGCGAACCACCTTGCCGGTGCCGGTTTTCTTGAACCGCTTGGACGCACCCTTATGTGTCTTCAGCTTTGGCATACAATTTTTCGGGGGCGATACGAAACTATCCATAATAGCACGTACCGGGTGCCGGTTAGCCAGGAGAATTGTCCAAGGGTGCGCGACGTGAAAGTGGCTATAGCTGCCGCTTTCTTTTTTTGTACCGGCTTATCTGTGCGTATGTAGTACGCTAGGAAATGGAGCCATTCCTATGCCCGATTCTTTGCAGGAACTGGAAGTGCGCCGAGCCGCAC
>DATGKM010000215.1:0-68546 GCA_035294665.1 Bryobacteraceae bacterium
ACGCTTCGTTCGGGCGCATCCCAAACCACCGGCCCGGCCTACCGCCGTATGGATCAACCCGCCGCCCTTCCCGGCGGCGAGCGACCAGGAGCAACACTAATTTATGCGGGCAGGTGTCTCAAAGTCATTGACAAATTCCGATTTCGTTCGCATATGGAGTAAATGCTCGTCAGATCATAGGTTTGCCATCTGCCGTTGGCCGTGAAAGGTTCGATGTGACGGCACAGCCTGATAAAAGAAGGTCAGCCAAACGGCCAACAACTGCGATTGATGGTTCAGAGACTACTCGCGGATCGATTCAGGCTGGTTTTCCATCGCGATAGGCAGGTCCTTTCAGCATACAGAATCACTCTTGCCCGAAATGGCCAAAAGCTAACTAATCTGTCCTCGAATCAAAATGGATTTCCAGTGGTCGGCTTCCGAAGTCGGCGCGGCGCAATGACAGTCAGGAATGCTACCATTTCTGATTTCGCTGGCTTCTTACAGCGCTATGTACTCGACCGTCCGGTTGTAGACGAAACCGGTATTGCTCAACGATACGATTTCACGCTCGATTGGAACCCTAACGATCCTCAGTCTCTGGATAAAAGCCTGGAAACTGGCGGACAATTTGACGATCAGAGTGTCGCGCCAACGAATTACAGCGATCTACCGGATCTATTGACCGCCATGCGGCAACAACTCGGCTTGGCTCTCGAATCTGTTCGGATACCAATTGATGTGATTGTGACAGACCATGTAGAAAAACCTTCTGGCAACTGACAACATCCGAGTTGGGAAAGGGAGAGTGTCGTCACCAGATGATTGGTTTTACAACAAGCCGCAGCAGAAGCGAAGCCCCGATTCGGGCTCGCCACTAACTTCTACAGCTACGGCGGTTTCCTTTTGCACTCTGCAAATAATCGCGCAAGCCTCCGCCAAAGTGATCCACTCGGACCGGTGGTTCGATCTTTCCTGTCTCATCCACGCTCACGAACACCGGATAACGCGCGTGAGCATCACACCCGATATACTGTTTCACGCCGCAGTACCTCCTTGTGTTGGCTGCACTAGGCTGATTTTGACCGATCCGCCGCGGAGTTGCTGCAGCGCTCGGATACGATCACCCAGTCCCCGTTTTTGTCGTACTTTGCGAGAGGCGGATCAGGGTGCCCCAACGGCTCCGCGCCGTCGGCTGCCTCCTGGCGTCTGCCGAAGACCCACACCACGCGCCGCGCCAAAGGCCGGACCAGTAGCGCTGTTGGATCGCGAGAAAACAAAAACATGCCCTTTCGAGTTCACCGCCACGCCGGGCACTTCGTTATCGCGTACTCCGCAACGCCCGCCATGGGCGCGCGCCTTTCAGTTCTCCGATGTATACTGCTCCAGACGGGAAGTGCCATGCGGAAGTATCTCGGTTTCGGCCTGATAGCCGCCGCCCTCGGCGCGGCTGGCTTGTTTGCCGCCGGGCAAACCGGCCCATCGTTGATTGATGCGGCCAAAACCGGCGACAAGTTCGCGGTCCGCACCCTGCTCGAGCAGCATGCGGATGCTAATGCGGTATCGCCCGACGGTTCCACCGCGCTGCATTGGGCGGCCCACCGGAACGACCTTGAAATCGCCGATGCGCTGCTGCGCGCTGGAGCGAAAGTGAATGCGGCCACCGACCTGAACGTCACGCCCCTGTGGCTCGCAAGCGAGAACGGCAGTCTCGCCATGGTGCGGCGCCTGCTGGCGGCGGGCGCGGATCCCAACCGGGCACTGTTCTCGGGCGAAACGCCGCTGATGGTGGCCGCGCGATCGGGCTATGTCGAAGTGGTCCGGGAACTGCTATCCCATGGCGCGGAAATCGACGCCTGCGGCTCGCGCGCGCAAACGGCGCTCATGTGGGCGGTCTCCGAGCGCCATCCGGAGGTGGTGAAAGTGCTGCTCGATCACCACGCCAACGTGCACCTTCGCTCCGCGGTGTGGAGTGAGGTAATGGCGGTGCCGCCGCATGGCTATCTCCCCTACAACAAGGCAATCCCACACGGAGGTGAGACCGCGTTGATGTTCGCCGCCCGCGTGGGCGATCTGGCTTCGGCGAAACTGCTGGTGGCCGCCGGAGCCAACGTGAACGATGCCGACGCCTGGGGAGTCAGCGCCACGACCCTGGCGGCTCACTCCGGCTTCCGTGACCTGGTCGAGTTTCTGCTCGCGCAAGGCGCCGATCCGAACGCGGCCCCCAACGGTTTCACTGCCTTGCACGAAGCCATTATGCGGCGCGATACCGAAATGGTGAAGGCCCTGCTCGATCATGGCGCCGATCCCAATGCTCCGCTGCGCACCTGGACGCCCACCCGCCGCTCGTCCTCCGATTTCCATTTCGAACCATCGCTCGTCGGCGCTACGCCCTTTTGGCTGGCAACGCGTTTCCTTGAACCGGAAATCATGCGCCTGCTGGCCGAGCATGGCGCCGATCCGCACTTCGTCCTGCATGTCACCTGGGTCGCGGCGCAAGGCACGGGCCACCAGGAGCGCACCGCGGCTACTACCGCGCTACTGGCGGCCCTCGGATTGACGGGTGATAACGGCAACCGCGATTCCGGCGGCGTGGCGCCCTGGGTTCCGGTGCCGCGCGCCCAGCGGGAAGCGCTCACGCTTGAAACCGTGAAAACCGCGGTGGAATTGGGCGTGGATTTGAACGCAACCACTTTAGATGGGCGCACCGCTCTCGATGGCGCGCGGAACCTGAAGTTCCAGAGCGTGGTGCAGTATCTCCTCGAGAAGGGCGCAAAACCAGGTTCCGCCAAACCGGAGAAAGCCAGGTCATGAGGGCGACCCTGCTCTTCGGCAGCCTGCTGGCGGCGGGCTCGCTGCTCGCCGCCGAGCCGGTTCCGCGGTTCGAGCCCGATCCGCTCTGGTCGCAGCCTCTGCCCAATAAATGGGTGACGGGCCAGGTGGGCGGGCTGGCGGTCGATTCGCACGACAACCTCTGGGTGTTCCAGCGCCCGGCCACCATTCCCGATGGCGAGAAAGCCGCCTCGCTCGACCCGCCGCAAGCCGAGTGCTGTATTCCCGCGCCTCCGGTCCTGGAGTTCGATTCAAGCGGCAAATTCCTGCAGGCCTGGGGCGGCCCGGGAAAAGGTTACGAATGGTTCACCTCCGAGCACGGCATTTTCGTGGACGATAAAGACAATGTCTGGCTGAGCGGCAGCGCCAAAAACGATAACCAGATCCTGAAGTTTACGAAGGACGGCAAGTTCCTGATGCAGATCGGCCACGCGGGAAAGAATCGCGGCAGCAACGATACCGAAAATCTGGGCGGCCCCGCGGGCCTGTTCGTTTACAGAAAGACCAACGAGCTGTTCGTGGCCGATGGCTATTTCAATCACCGCGTCATTGTCTTCGATGCGGACTCCGGCGCTTACAAACGCCACTGGGGCGCGTACGGCAAAAAGCCGAATGACGATTTGAAGTTCCCGCCGCGCGCGCTGCTCATTCAGGGGCCGCCGCCTGAAGGGTTCAACAATCCCGTTCACGCCGTGCTGGTGACCAACGACGATCTGGTCTACGTCGCCGACCGTTCCAACAATCGGCTTCAGGTATTCCGGCTGGATGGCACTTTCGTGCGCGAGGCATTTATAGCCCGGAACACGCTGCAGGCTGAAGGCACCGTGCACGCTTTCGCCACTTCGCCCGATAAAGAGCAGAAGTACCTGTACGTGGTGGATGGCTCGAACAAAGCGATTCGCATCCTGGATCGGAAGACGCTAACGGTCCTCGGATCGGTCGGCGGCCACGCGGGGCATAATGCGCGCGAGTTCTTCCACATTCACAGCTTCGCCAGCGATTCCAGGGGCAATCTCTTCCTAGGCGAAGTCAATAACGGGCAGCGCTATTATCGTTACGTATATAAAGGCATGGGGGAGCCGCAATAATGTATACCCGCCGCCAGGCAATGAAATGGTTGGGCCTCGGAGCAGCCGCCACGGGCCGCCTGTTCGCCGCGGAGCCAAGCTTTCCGAAAGGCGCCGTTATCCGGGGCGTACTCAAAGATTACGCGCCCGAGGAATTGGCCGGCGGCGCTACGCTCTTCCATGAGCACCTGCAGTTGGCCCCCGATTTCAACGCCAAATTCACCGCGGCCACCAACGCTGTGCGCGCAGCCAACGGCTTGCCGCCGCTTGCCGGACGCGGTGGCGCGGGCCGCGGCGGCCCGGATATTCAGCACAATGCCGACCTCATGGTCGCGGAGGTCGAAAAAGCGAAAAGCGAGGGCGTCGCTTGTATCGTGGATGGCGGCCATCCCGATATGGGCCGCAACATCGGCTTCATTCGCGAGGTCTCCCGGAGATCCGGCCTGCCCATCGTGGCCGGCGGCGGTTTCTACACGCAGCCGTTCTATCCCAAGGAGATCTCCACCATGAGCGAAGAGCAGATCGTGAAGGCGCTCATCAAACAGGCCGACGATGACACTCTGGGCGCGTTCGGCGAAATCGGCTCCTGGGACGAGATCACCGCTGATGAGCGCAAGGTCTTTCGCGCGGTTGGGAAGGCCCACGTGGCGACCAATCTGCCCATTTTTACTCATACCGGAATCCCCGGCAAATCCGCCCAGGAACAGCTCGATCTTCTGGAAGACGCCGGCGTCAAGCCCGACCGCGTAGTGATTGGCCATTTAGGAAACCTGGTCGACCCCAAGGTGTACGTGCAGAAGGTGATCTGCAAGCGCGGCGCTTTTGTGGGTTTCGACCGGCAGGGCGGCAACAACGACGCTCAGCAGGTCCCCATGGTGATGGCCCTCATCGAAGCCGGCTTTGCCGATCACCTGATGTTTTCCGCCGATTCCTCCAGTAACTACGGCAAAACGCTCACCGTGTTCCTGCCGAAACTCAAAGCGGCCGGCGTCAGCGACGACATACTCCACAAAATTACGGTCGATAACCCGCGCCGCTTCCTGGCATTCGTGCCGAAGCGCCCGAGGAAGCACGGCGCCTAGGTCGGGAACGTATGCGCCCCAGCCGATGGCAGCCGCCTAGCTCACTCCTCCTCCCCCACTCGCCGCCAGCGCACCACGCCCCAGTCCGCCCGCGCCACTTGCGCGGCCGCCACCATTGCGTCCTCTAATCCCGATAGTCCGGCCGTTTCGCCGCGGCCCGCCTCTTCGCCCGTCTGCGAATTCCGCACGATCCAGGCATAGCCGGAGGCCGTCTCGCGGACGCTCAGTTCCAGATCGCGAAAAATAGCCGTGTAGGATCGCAACGCATTCCCGTCCATGACTCAGGTATTTTACAAGGGTACTGCGCCAGACTCGTGGGGGATGCCACCGTCCCACCCAACGTGTAAAATTTCAAGCAACATATGACTCGGGCCCATACGATTCACAATCACGCAACCGTGATGGTTTTTCACTCAGCCCAGGTGGTCCGCACCGTGCTCCGCGAAATTCTGGAGCGGGAAGGCTACCTGGTCCGGGCAACCGGCGACTTGGGGAACGCCGTCGATATGGTGCGGGAATCCCCGCCCGACCTGCTGCTGATCGGCGTGTGTACCGGGCAGGTGAACGGGCACGATGCCGCGCTCTACCTGCGGGGCAAGTGTCCCAGCATGCGGGTGCTCATGCTGGCGGGGCTGCCCACCGACGAGCGGGTCGAAATCTGGACCAGGGGTGAAGGGTTTGAGGTTTTTCCGCGGCCGTTCGCGCCCGCGGACTTGCTCATTGCAGTGGCGGAATGTCTGGCGGGGGAAAGGCCCTCCCAGCGAACCGTAACCACCACGCCTTGAGGCCGAACTCAGGGCAATCGGGGCGCACTGTTAAGATTGATTCAGTGGACCCCGAACCAACCGAACCCGCGGAACTCGCGGCCCCAGTTACAGCCGATGCTCCGCCCGAGCCCAATCTCGCGTGGCGGCGCGTGCAGTTGGCCCGTCATCCCAAGCGGCCGCATGCGCTCGATTACATCCAGCGCCTGTTCACGGATTTCCAGGAACTGCATGGCGACCGGTCCTTCGGCGACGACCCGGCCATCGTGGCTGGCCTCGCCCGTTTCGGAAACCGGCCCATCGCCATCGTGGCGGAACAAAAGGGCAGGGATACCAAACAGAAGCTCTTCCGCAATTTTGGAATGCCAAAGCCGGAAGGCTATCGCAAGGCGCTGCGCGTGATGCAGCTTGCCGCCAAGTTCGGCCGGCCGGTCATCACCTTCCTCGACACCCCCGGCGCATATCCCGGTATCGACGCCGAAGAGCGGGGGCAGGCCGAAGCCATTGCCCGCAATCTGCGGGAAATGGCGCGCCTGGCTGCGCCCGTAGTGGCCGTCTGCATCGGCGAAGGCGGCAGCGGCGGGGCATTGGCTTTGGGCGTGGGCAATGTGGTCCTGATGCTCGAAAACGCTGTCTACAGCGTGATTTCGCCGGAAAGCTGCGCCGCCATTATCTACCGCGATTCCGGCAAAGCCGAATTAGCCGCCGGCGCATTGCGGCTGACCGCGGAGGATCTCCAGGGACTAGGCCTCATCGACGGCATCATTCCCGAACCGCCCGGCGGCGCGCAGGAAGATTATGACGCCGCGGCCGGCTTTCTGCGCGGGTCGCTCGA
The DNA here is from genome assembly GCA_035294665.1 of Bryobacteraceae bacterium. GTDB lineage: Bacteria > Acidobacteriota > Terriglobia > Bryobacterales > Bryobacteraceae > PSRJ01. The sequence continues at coordinate 6,560 of DATGKM010000215.1, forward strand.
GCGCTATCTGGCTGCATTAGCTCCCTTGCCGCCGCAACAACTCGTCGAGCAGCGGTACGCCAAGTTCCGCAATATGGGCAACTTTTTCGTATGAAGACTACTACCTGGCTGGGCATTGCCTTTGTGGCGGTCGTGCTGGCCTTCATCGCTTTCTCATCCTTTCACCAGGAACTGTCAACCTGCCGGGTCTGCGTCACGTTCAACGGCCGGCAGGATTGCCGCACTGCCTCCGCCGCCAACCGCCAGGAAGCCGAGCGAACCGCCGTAAGCAATGCCTGCGCCCTGCTGGCTTCTGGTGTAACGGAATCCACGCAGTGCGAGAACACCAAGCCCGATTCGGTGGAATGGGTCAAGTAGGCCGCGCGCAAATAGCCTGGCTCCCGGAAATGGAGCACGCGCAAGCCAGAAGCCGCTAATTTCGGCCGCCGCCGTTCGTCGGAAGCTTTGGGGTCCCAACCGCTGGCGCCAATGGGTTGTAAGATATAGAAAGATATTGAACTCCCACGCCGGAACATTCGTCTAACATTGGCAACCAGTACGAAGGAACAGTCGCGCCGTGAAGACTAAGACCAAAATTGTGATTCTGCTTGGAGCATTGGTGCTCGCGGGTGTGGGAATTTATGCCAGCACCGTGTACGCCCGCAGGGGCGTAGTCACGGTGCAGACCGCGCGCGTCGTGCGCCAGGATCTGGTCAGCCAGGTAACCGCCTCGGGCGAAATCAAGCCCAAGGAATACATCAACATCGGCGCCAGCGCCATGGGCACCATCTCCGAAGTGCTGGTAAAGGAGGGCGACCGCGTCCGCAAGGGCCAGTTGCTGGCGAAAATCGAGGATGTTCAGCCCGCGGCCGATGTGCGGGCCCAGCAGGCGGCCCTCAGCTCCGCCGAAGCCGATTCCGCCGCCGCCGAAGCCGGAGTAGCCGCGGCCGATGAGGCTATCCGCACCGCGCAGGCCGATATCGATAAGAACAAAGCCGACCTGGCGCGCATGAAATCGGACTTCGACCGCGCGGCTTCCTTGTACAAAGACCAGCTCTTGGCCCTGCAGGATTACGAATTGAAAAAGTCCACCTACGAAGGCCAGCAGGCGCTGGTGCGCGAATCCGAGGCCAAGCTGGTACAAGCCAAAGCCCAGCGCGAGCAGACCGCGGCCCAGCTTGCTTCCGCGCAGCGGCGCGTGGCTCAGGCCCGTGCCACGCTGGCCCGCTATTCCGACGTGCTGCAAAAGTACAACGCTTACGCCCCGCGCGATGGCGTGATTACCGATCTGCCGGTCCGCGTGGGCGAAACCGTAGTGCCCGGAATTCAGAATTCCGCCGCCAGCACCATAATGACTCTGGCCGATACGTCTTTGATCACCGCCGAATTGCGCGTGGACGAAGCCGATATCGTCAACGTGAAGCTCAACCAGCCGGCCGACATTACCATCGATGCGATTCCCAACCGCACCTTCCACGGCCACGTAACCGATATCGGCAACATGGCCCTGGTGCGCTCCACCGGCCAGGTGGCTTCGCAGAGCGCGGTTTCCAGCCAGGAAGCCAAAGACTTCAAAGTGGTGATCGTCATCGACAATCCGCCCGAAGAGGCCCGGCCCGGGCTTTCCTGCACCGCTAAAATCACCACAGCCACGCATAGAAACGTGCTCACAATTCCGATTCAGGCGCTCACGGTGCGCCGGCGCGGCGACCTCGAAAAGAAGCCGGAAAAGGGTTCGGCGCAGGCGGCCGCGGCCATCGATCCCGTTCTGGAAAAACAGCGGAAAGAGGAAATTCAGGGTGTGTTCGTGGTGAGCAACGGCAAAGCCGAGTTTCACAAAGTAGACACCGGAATCACGGGCACAACCGATATCGAAGTAGTGGACGGACTCAAAGCCGGCGACGAAATCGTCATTGGCAGTTACCAGGTAATTCGCACACTCCGCAACCAGGCCGGAGTTCAGGTGGATAATCGCGCGCAGCAGCAGAGCAGCTAGGAAACGGAGAGCGAATGGAGGCAGTTGCCGAAAGAGAATTAGTCCAGCGCGGCGAGGAACTGAAGCGGAACGGAATCGTCATCCGCACATACGATCTGTGGAAGACCTACGTGATGGGCGATCAACAGATCCACGCGGTTTCCGGCGTCGATATCGAAATCCGTCGCGGCGAGTACGTCGCCATCATGGGGCCGTCCGGTTCCGGCAAATCCACTTTGATGAACCTGGTCGGCTGCCTGGATACACCCACCAGCGGCCAATATTACATTAATGGCAACCTGGTCAGCGAAATGACGGATGACGAACTGGCGCGCATCCGCAATAAGGAAGTGGGCTTCGTGTTCCAGACGTTCAATCTGCTGCCGCGCGCCACCGCGCTCCACAATGTGGAACTGCCGCTCATCTACGCCGGCCTGGCTCCCGCCGCGCGTTTGCAAAAGGCAAAAGAAGCCCTGCGCGCGGTCGATCTGGAGGCGCGCATGCATCACAAGCCCAACGAACTCTCGGGCGGCCAGCGGCAGCGGGTCGCCATCGCGCGGGCCTTAGTGAATCATCCTTCCATCCTTCTGGCCGACGAGCCGACCGGCGCGCTCGATACCGCTACCGGCAAAGAAATCATGGCGCTCTTCGAACTCCTCTACGAGCAAGGCAACACCATCGTGCTCGTGACGCACGAACACGATATCGCGTTGCACGCCCACCGCATCATCCATATCCGCGACGGCAAAGTAGAACGCGACGAACGGCCGGGGCGTTCCTGAGATTTGTAAAGCCCCGGCCGGTATACCCGGCCTGCCCCAATACCAATTCGCTAATTGCGAGTTTTTACCTCCGGGCCCGGAGGACCAGGGCCAAGGCCAGAGACAGACGCCTTCCCAACCACAACGCCCGCGCTCCTGAATCCACGCCGATCTGGTACTGGGTCGGTTTTCCGAGGACCGGCATTTCGGACGGATTGCTATGCGACGACATGGATAATCGGGCCGTGGTGGATGTCCTTGTGCCGGGCGACCGCACGAAGAATCGAATGGAACGTTCCGAGCCGGAGCGGATGGTGGTCCGGTATGGCGATCCGGTGGTGAGTCGGCTCAGAGGCGGCTCGACCACCGATTGGCTTACCGCAGAAGAGAATGTGCGGCAACTATCGATTCGTCTTAATTAGTCAGCCGCGGAAGATTCGAAAGCCTATAGTCGCCCCCGACTTATACCAACCGCAGCTCTTTACTCGTCGGCGTCAGTATCCGGCAGCCGTTCTCCGTCACGACCACCGTATCCTCGATCCGAATGCCGCCGAAGCCTTCCAGGTACACGCCCGGTTCGATGGTGATCGCCATCCCCGGTTGCAGGCGCTGTTTGTCGCGCTTGCCCAGGCGCGGCGGCTCATGGATCTCCAGGCCCAAACCGTGGCCGGTGGAATGCACAAACGCCTTTTCTAATCCATAGCCTTCGAGCACTTTGCGCGCCTTCCGGTCCACGGAGGCCGTGGATGCGCCTGGCCGAACAGCCTCGATCGCGGACTGTTGCGCTTCCAGCACCGCGCGGTACGTGCGCCGCACCTTCGGGCTGGGAGACCCCAGAAACAGCATGCGCGTCATATCGCTCGAATAGCCCTCCTGCACCGCGCCCATATCCACCACCACCAGCGAGCCGTTTTCGATGCGGGCGTCGGTTGGCTGCGCGTGCGGCAGCGCGCCCCGTTTCCCCGCCGCTACGATCGTTTCAAATGCCGGCTTTTCCGCGCCCAGCCGCCGCATGCGGTATTCCAGTTCGGCTGCCAGGTCACGTTCCCGCATGCCCGGTTTCACCTGCTGGACCGCTTGCTCGAATGCCCTCGAGTTAATTTCCACGGATTTGCGGATCCGCTCCAGCTCGGCCGCGGATTTGATCATGCGCAGCTCTTCTATCCAGCCGGACACAGGCTCGAGCGATGCCCGGGCGGGAATCTTGCCGCGCAGCGCGTCCAGCCAGTCGCAGGTCATGCGGGCGGGTTCGTAGCCGATGCGCCTTAAACGCAAACGCGAAATGGCGCCGGCCACCGCCTCCACCAGCGATCCTTTCGCGATCTTCACTTGGCAGCTTACCTCTTCGCTCGCCTGGATCTGATAACGCGGGTCGCTGAACAGGATCGCGCGGCCGGGCATTACAAGCAGGCTTCCATTGCTGCCGGTAAACCCGGAAAGATAGCGCACGTTCGGCGAGAAAGCCACTAAAAGCGCATCCAACTTGCGGCCGGCCAAGCCGTCCGCTACCGTCCCGCGGCGCTGGGCGTACTCGTCCGCCCGCAACCTACTGGTCGGCACCGGCTAACTCCTTGGCGAGCACCAGGGCGCGATCGGCCAGCGCATTCGCCTGCCGCCAGTCGTTGCGCTTTTGCGCGTCCTCCGATTGTTGCAGGAAGGATTGGATGCGCGCCACCAACCCGCGCTGCTCATACGTCAGGTGCCGTGCCTGGGCCGCCTCCAAAACTTTGCGGATCTCCTGCTGGCGCACGCCAACCGATTCCTGCAGCCGCTTCAGTTCGGCGGGCGGAACAATTTCCTGCACGGTCACCCGCGGCTCGTCCGGTGGCGCGACGGCAGGCGGGGCCGCCTGTGCCGCCGCGCCTTGTGCCGCCACTGCGCCGCCACCAGGCGCCGGCTCCGGCTTAGGGCCAGCCACCGGGCCGGACCGCCGCGCCGGCCGGTTATTTGTTCCCGGGCTCGGTTGCGTGTCCGTGGTTTGCGGAGGCGATTGCACCGTTGCCAGCGCTTCCGGGCTAATGGGCTGAGGCGCCGGCAACTGCGCCTGAGTCTGCGGAATCGAAAGCGGCTGCGGGCGCGCGGGCGCTTCTTGCACCGGCTTGGGCGCCGGTGGCGGAGGCGTCTCAACTCTCGCCTGCCGCTTCTTCCCGGTGACACATCCGGTGAGGCCCAGCGCGAGAATGGCGCTGAACGTAACCGCGATCGAAATTGTCTGGAAACTCCGCATGCGGGCCCTCACTTAGACTGCAGCGAGCGGCAGGCGTATGGAAAAGGTAGTACCCTTCCCCGGTTCGCTGGTGAAATCGATTGTACCATCGTGCAACTGTACAATTCGAAACGCCATTGCCAGTCCGATTCCCGAGCCCTCCTTCTTGGTGGTGAAATATAGACGGAAGATCTTTTCGCGCAGTTCCGGCGGTATTCCCGGCCCGGTGTCGGAGATGCGGATCTCCACCATATCGCCGCTGCTGCTCGATGCAAACCGCAGGTCTCCGCCCTCCGGCATTGCCTCAATCGCGTTCACCACCACATTCAACAAAGTCTGCTGCACCAGGTCGTGATCCACCCGCACCTGCACGCTTTCATCGTCCTGCTCCACGCTCACCCGGATGTGCGCCGATTCGGCTTGGGGCCGCGCCAGTTCCACGACTTCCGCCAGTAGGTCCCGCACGGCCACGCTGCACAGCTTTAGTTCCACCGGCCGCTGGAAGTCTAGAAACGTTTTCACCACGCGGTCCAGCCGCAGAATCTCCCGGGAAATGATCTCGATCTGCTGCGAGATCTCGGTATCGCCGCGCGCCAGCTTGGCGCGCGCCACTTCGACATGTAGCAGGATGGCATTCAGCGGATTTTTCACTTCGTGGGCCACGCCACTGGAGATCCGGCTCAAAGCCGCCATCCGGTCCGCCGTCTGCAATTGCCGCCCCAGGTTTCGTTGTGCCTCGGGATCGCTCAACCGCACCAGCACCCCCGATCCCGCCATCGGCATACCGGGAAGACTCTCCAGCAGGTCCACGGAGAGCACGACCACCGGGGGCGCGCTTCCCGTGCCGTTCGTCCCGCCCCACGGCACTCTGCGGTTCCGCACCGGCCGGCCGGTCTGCGTAGCCTGCGCAATCAGCAGCCCCAGGGGTGTGTTCGGCTGGAACACCTGGCTGATCGGCCGGCCCATCAGTCCGGACCGTTCCGTTCCTAAAAACTTCTCCACCGATCCGGACGCGAAAACCAGACTCAACTCCCGGTTAAAGATGAAGACTGCGTCTTCGAGGTCCATCAGGAGCCGGTCGATATTACCGCGCAAGTCCGAGACCTCGTACTGCGCCCCGCGCAGCCGCTCTTCCAGCATGTTCACCTTCGACGCCATCACGGCAACGTCGTCGCCCGCCGCTTTGCGCGCCGGCTGCTTCTCGGGTTCATACTCCCCCCGCGCTACCCGGTCCAGCAGATGGCCTAATCTCCCCAGGGGGCGGAAGGCCGCGGCCGAGAAGAGCAGCGCCAGAATGAAGGCGGCTATTACCGAAATCACCGCCACTTTCGCTTCCTTGCGCATCACCGGGTTGATGTCTTCGCGAATCAGCGCGGGCGCGATAATCACCCGCACATATAACAGCGGCTTGCCCTCCGGAGTCCCCAATTCCTGCTCCAGTTGGTAATACTCATGAATATCCCGGCGCAGCAGCAAGCGCAGCTTTGCGTACCACGGACTCGATGTCACCAGCGGCTGGAAATTGGGGTAGGGCGGACTGACCGTGCCCAGACGATTGGGATCGCTATCCAGCAGGATTTCGTTGTGCGTATCCACCACCGCGACTTCCAGGATCGCCCCGCCGGCGCTCAGCACATCCACCAACAGGCTTTGCAGATCCGGGTCGCGCAGCGCCTCCCGGAACGAGACCGTGCGGGGGGCCCGGTTGAGCGATTGGCTCACCATTCTTGTGGAGACGATCTTCAGCGCGTTGGCGCGCTCCAGCGTGGATTCGAACTGCCGCTGCATTTCGTTGGCCAGGTCTACAGCCGACACTACCGCGACCATCAGGCTGACCAGCCCGACCGAACCCAAGGTCAGCTTGGCCTGCAGGGTCATTGAATCAATGCGGCGTGAGCAGCAGCTTTCCCGCCGTGCGGCGGCTCTCCAGATCGATGTGCGCTGCCGCCGCTTCCGCGAGCGGATAGGTCCGTTCGATGCGCAGCTTCAGCTTGCCGCTTTCAACCCAGCCGAGCACATCGCCGGCCCGCCACAGCAGTTCCTCGCGCGTCAGCAGATGGTGCGCCAGGCTGGGCCGCGTCAGAAAAAGCGATCCCTTGCCGTTCAAAATGTTGGGGTCGAACGGCGCGACCGCCCCGCTCGATTGGCCGAATAGCGCCAGCACCCCGCGCGGCCGCAGCGAATCCAGGCTTTTTTCGAACGTGCTCTGCCCCACCGAGTCGTAGACCACGTCCACGCCCCGGCCCTGCGTAAGCCGTTTCACTTCCGCCGCAAAATCCCGCTCCGTATAGCGGATCGTTTCGTCCGCGCCCGCCTCGCGCGCGATCTTCGCTTTCGCCTCCGTCGAAACCGTGCCGAACACGCGCGCCCCGAGCATTTTAGCCATCTGCACCACCAGCCCTCCCGTCCCTCCCGCCGCCGCATGGACCAGGCAGGTATCGCCGGATTTCAAAGGATACGTCGAGTGCGTCAAATAATGCGCCGTCATTCCCTGCAGCATGGCCGCCGCGGCCGTCTCAAACGTTACGTGAGCCGGAATCTTCACCAGCGACGCTGCGGGCACCACGGCATATTCCGCATACGAGCCGCGCTGCATCGTCCAGGCGACCCGGTCTCCCGCCGCCAGCCATGTCACGCCCGGCCCCACCTTTTCCACCGTGCCGGCCCCTTCGTTGCCCAGAGTCAGCGGCAGATCGGCCTTGTAGCGGCCCATGCGGAAATAGACATCTATAAAATTGACGCCGATGGCGCCCAAACGTACCAGCGCCTGTCCCGGCCCGGGCTCGGGCGTCGGCACTTCGGCAAGCTGCATCTTCTCCGGACCGCCCGGCTCTTTCACTAGAATGGTCTTCATCGCTCAGCTCCTGCGCAGCACTCTCATGGTGTGAACAGCCGTTGCATAGAGTAGCAGATACAAAAGCGTGAACGGAAACAAAATCAGGCCTGAGAGCATCCGCGCAGCCCCCGCCCCAGCCAGCCCCGAGCGTAACAGAGCGAAGCGCAGGACCACTCGCCAGTGCGAACGGCTAAACCAGAAAAAATCGCCATTTTCATTGACGATGAACAGCTTCGCGGGCACCCGCAAAGCCACCGCCCATTTCCATTTCGTCATCAGCGGTTCGCCCGAACAGACGATTCCCATATAGGCATAGCGGTTCGCCGCCAGCTCCCGGTAGAGCCGCCTCCGCAGCGCGCGCCCGCGATACTCGGTAACGCAATAGAGGCGCGTGGTCTCCGCCTGAAACCCCTCCGGAAGGGTCGTGTAGCAGGTAACCAGGTCAATGGGAATGGTATCGCCCCAAGTGGCGCGAAGCGTGGGGATCAGTTTCTCGAGAAGCCGCCGCGATCCGCTTTCCACCAGAAGAATCGAGGTTACAGGCGGATCGCCAACCTTGAGAACATAGCGCACTTCTTTGACTGTAGCGCGAACCTTGATCTCCTCCCAGGCTCTCGAAACCAGACATCTCCCCGCGCGATTATCCTGAAGATAACGTGCTCGAAAACCTGCTCACCGAACAACCCAATCCGGCCTCCGCGCTCATCGGCGATTTGCCCATCGAAGAGGCCCTGCGCATTATCAATTCCGAAGACCGGAAAGTGGCCGAGGCCGTCGGCCGCGAAATTCCATCCATCGCGCGAGCCGTGGAAGCCATTGTGGAAGCGTTCGAGCGCGGCGGGCGGCTGTTCTACATCGGCGCGGGCACCAGTGGCCGCATGGGAGTGCTGGATGCCTCCGAGTGCCCCCCCACCTTCGGTGTGCCGCCAGACATGGTGCAGGGCATCATCGCCGGGGGCGAAGCCGCGCTGAGCCGGGCTACGGAGGCCAGTGAAGATGACGCCTCCTCTGGCGCCCGCGACTTGGCGAACCGGGGCTTTCACCCTCCAGACGTTCTGGCCGGCATCGCCGCCAGCGGCCGCACGCCCTATGTGCTCGGGGCCATCGCGGCCGCGCGCGCTCTCGGCGCGGTGACCATCGGCATCAGTTGCGCTCCCGATTCGGACCTGGCCCGCGCCGCCCATATCGCCATCACGCCCCTTACCGGGCCGGAGGTCATCGCCGGCTCCACGCGCATGAAGGCGGGCACCGCGCAAAAGCTGGTATTGAACATGCTCACCACCGGTGCGTTCCTTCGCATGGGATACGTTTATGGCAACCTGATGGTGAATGTGCAGCCAACCAACCGCAAGCTTGTGGACCGTGCGACACGCATCGTCGCCCAGGCGGCCGGTCTCGATTACGGCCGCGCCCGCGAGGCGCTGGCGGCCGCCGGAAACAGCGTGCGCGCCGCCATTTTCATGGCCAAAACCGGGGCCACGCGCGCGGAGGCGGAACGGAAACTGCAAGCGGCCGGCGGTAGTGTGACGAGAGCTTTTAGACAATCGGGTCTCTAAAACCATATGGAGAAATTCGTAATCACCGGCGGAGAACCGCTCTACGGCGAAATCCCCATCAGCGGCTCGAAAAACGCCGCTTTGCCCGCGCTCGCGGCAGCGCTGCTGACCGCCGAACCGGTCACTCTGAAACGCATCCCCCGCGTGCGCGATATCCGCACCATGCAGCGCCTGCTGGTCGATATCGGCTCCACCATTGGCGTGGAAGATGACGAGGTCCGCCTGCACACACCGCAGATCGTGTGTCCGGAAGCGCCCTACGAATTGGTGAAGACCATGCGCGCCTCCAGTCTGGTGCTCGGTCCGCTGGTGGCGCGCTGTGGCCGGGCTCGCGTCTCTTTGCCCGGCGGCTGCGCCATCGGCGCGCGCCCCATTAACCTGCACATCTTTGGTCTCGAGCAACTCGGCGCGCGCATCGAGCAGGCGCACGGCTATATTGAAGCCACCGCGCCCGAAGGCTTGCACGGCAACACCATCTATTTCGACCGCATCACCGTTACCGGCACGGAAGACCTCATGATGGCCGCGGTGCTGGCCAAGGGTGAAACTATTCTGCGCAACGCCGCCCGAGAGCCGGAAGTAGTCGACCTGGCCGCGCTGCTCACCGCCATGGGCGCGAAAATCGAGGGCGCCGGAACCGCCACGATCCGCATTGAAGGCGTGGAAAAGCTGGGCGGCGCCGAGCACACCATCATCCCCGACCGCATCGAAGCGGGCACCTTCCTGATAGCTGGCGCCATTACCGGCGGCGAGCTCACCATCTCCGGCTGCAATCCCGAGCACGTAGGCGCGCTCACCGCCAAGCTGCAGCAGGCGCACGTGGATGTCAAACAATTGGATTCCAGCGCTCTGCGCGTGCGCGGCGATCGCACTCTTCACTCCACAGACATCACCACCGAAGAGTACCCCGGCTTCGCTACGGATTTACAGGCTCAGTACATGGCGCTCATGACCCAGGCCGAAGGCATCGCCATCATCGTGGAGACGATTTTCGAGAACCGCTTCATGCATGCTCCGGAACTGGCGCGCATGGGCGCGATCATCCGCATCGAAGGCAAGCAGGCCATGGTGGCGGGGCCGCGGCAGTTGACCGGCGCGGGCGTGATTGCCTCGGACCTGCGCGCCAGCGCTTCCCTGGTGCTCGCGGCCCTGGTGGCGCGTGGCGAAACCGTCATCGACCGCGTTTACCACATCGACCGCGGCTATGAGAGAATCGAGGCGAAACTGGCGGGCGCCGGCGCAAAAATCCGGCGCGTGGAGTAAATTATGCACCACAGCCCGGGGTTCCTCAAGCTGGTAAACGACGCCAAGGCGCGCGTCAAGGAAATCGACATCGCAGGCTACAAAAAGATGGTGGCGGCCCAGGAGCCGCACATCCTGATCGATACGCGCGAAGAAAGCGAATGGGCGGCCGGGCACGTGAAGGGGGCCGTACACATGAGCAAAGGCGTGATCGAGCGCGATGTCGAAAACAAAATCCCGGACAAATCGGCCAAGCTTGTGCTCTATTGCGGCGGCGGCTTCCGCTCCGCGCTGGTTGCCGACAACCTGCAGAAGATGGGCTACACCAACGCCATCTCCCTCGATGGCGGCTGGCGCGCGCTGAAGGAATCGGGCCTGGAGCTGGAAAAGTAAGCCGCTATTGGGGCGGCATTTTGTGCGTCTCTAAAGCTTCCGGCGTGGTCCGCCGATAAAAAGCGTGTGCCGGAAGCGTTACGGCCCAATTTGCCAAATTGCCTGGAGGATCTGGGCATCCCGCGGCAGCTTGTTACCGACCTGCTCCTGCGCTACCTGTGGCTGAACGGCTCCGCCACTTTGACGGCGCTGCATCGGGCATTGCATCTGTCTATTCGTGTGGTTGAGACCCTGTTTCGGGATCTGCGGCAGCAGCAGCTCATCGAAGTCAAGGGAATGGCCGGCAACGACTACTCCTTCACTCTGTCCAGCTCCGGCCATAAGCTCGCCGAGGCGCGCAATCAGTGGTGCCAGTACGCAGGGCCTTGTCCCGTGTCCATCGCCCAATACCGGGAGGTGGTCGCCTCCCAGGCGAGCCATCCGGCAGTCGATCGGGAATCGCTGCGCCAGGCATTCCACGATCTGGTGCTGCCCGATAAGCTGCTCGATCAGTTAGGCCCCGCGCTGGTCGGCCGGCAGACGTTATTTCTGTACGGCGAAACCGGCAGCGGGAAGACCAGCATAGCCGAGCGCCTGGTCCGAATCTGTGGCGACACCGTTCTCGTTCCCCATGCGATCGAAGTGGATGGGCATATCATCGCCGTTTTCGATCCCGCGGTTCACCATCCGGCCACCTACCAGGATGAAAATCTCGACCCGCGCTGGGTCGAGTGCCGCCGCCCCTGCATTACCGTGGGCGGCGAGCTTTCGGCCGAAATGCTGGAATTGCGGCTGGACGAAGCCACCCGCGTCTTCATCGCCCCGGCCCAGATGAAAGCCAATAACGGCGTCCTGGTGATCGACGATTTCGGCCGGCAGATGCTCTCGCCGCGCGACCTGCTGAACCGCTGGATCACCGCGCTCGACCGCCGGGTGGATTATCTGACCCTGGTCTCCGGCATGAAATTCCAGGTTCCATTTGAATTGCTGGTAGTGTTCTCCACCAATCTCAACCCGAGCGATCTGGCCGATGAGGCTTTTCTGCGGCGGATTCAAGCCAAGATCTTGATCGAAAATACCAGCGATGCGCTATTCGAGGAAATCTTCCGCCGCGTGGCCGGCGAGCACTCCATCCCCATCGAGCCGGATGCAGCCCGCTATCTCCGGGAGCGGTGTCTCCGCGCAGGCGCCAAACGGCTGCGCGCCTGCTACCCGGCTGACCTTTGCCGTCTTCTCATCGCCATAGGGCAATACGAAAAACACCCGGTCCGCTTCGACCGCGCCAGCATCGACCGGGCAGTGGATCTTTATTTCGCGAAACTACCCGCGCCTTCGGGAAGCTAGCCCTCTGGCACTGGTTCCACCGGTGGACTTCACCGGCGCGCCGTCGAGTTTCCCGTTTAGAATCAACAAAACTGTGGCGATTCGCCGGTGCGATCGCACCGGTGGACAGGAGAATCGATGACCGAGGGACTGCTTTCGAAGCGAGCGGCCAGCGATGCCGCCACGCTCGACGTGGCTTGATCGCCGGCCGATGTACGGCCGCGCAGGCGGAGTTAGCGCCCGCCTAACCGCCGGGACCACGGGACCCCATGCCAGAGGCGGCCGCCGTGCAAAAAACGCTAAGATGCTCTAAGTGGGAGGGGAATCTTTGGCTGGAGTAGCAACGAAACAGGAAGTGTTTGGGGACCGAGCCGTTCCGGACAACGACGCGATCATCGGCGTCAGCGACCTGGTGAAGGTTTACGCCGGCCGCGGACCCGGAAGGCAGGAAGCGGTGAAAGCCCTGGCGGGGCTGAGTTTCTCGGTAAGAGCCGGAGAGTTCTTCGGGTTTCTCGGTCCGAACGGTTCTGGAAAAACCACCACGATTCGCATCATCACCACGCTGCTCGGTAAGACCAGCGGCACGGTCAGCGTGGCCGGTTTCGATCTCGACCGCGATGCCGAACGGATCCGGCAGATTATCGGGTACACCGGCCAGTCCATCGGGGTGGATGGGGAACTCACCGGGCGGGAAAACCTGCGCCTCATCGCCCGGCTCTACCATTTGCCGGCGGAGGTAGTGAAGCGGCGAGTGGAAGAGGTTTTGGAGGTGCTGGAGTTGACCGACGCCGCCGATCGCCCGGCGTTCACTTACTCGGGCGGCATGCGGCGCAGGCTCGATCTGGGCGCCGGAATGCTCCATTTCCCGCGCGTCTTGTTTTTGGACGAGCCCACCACCGGCCTCGATCCGCAAACCCGAAACGCCGTGTGGGAGTACCTCCGCAAGCTGCATAAGCAGGAAGGCATGACCATCTTCCTCACCACCCAGTACATGGAAGAAGCCGATCAACTCTGCCAGCGCCTGGCCATCATCGACAAGGGCCAAATCGTGGCCGAGGGCACGCCCGCGCAGCTCAAAGCGGAGATCGGCGCCGACGTGATTACGATCCGCATCGACCGCCGCGCCGAAGCCGCTCCAGGCTACGCATCCTTTGAAAGCTGGCGCGACCGTGCGCTCGCTCTGGTGCGGGGGATCCCCACGGTAAAGCGCGCCAACTCCTTCGATGAAGGCATCAGCGTACACGCCGAAAACGGCGGCGCCACGCTTCTCGATATCGTCCGCCTCATGGACTCCGAGAAGTTTCCCATTCATGAAGTGGCCCTTTCCCATCCCACCCTGGATGAAGTTTTCCTGCAGCATACCGGCCGGCAGATGCGCGTCGAGGAAGTCAAGCCAATGTCGCGCATGCCCATGAACAGAAGGAGGCGGTAACCATGGCCACCGGACTACAAGAGCCGCGAACTGCAGTTCCCGCAATCCAGCCCGCGGCGGCCACCGGCAGCATGCTGGCCGAAATCCTCTGGATCGCCGGCCGCAGCCTGCGCAAGATCACGCGCAATCCTACTATCCTGTTCTTCAGCCTCATGACCCCGGTGATCTGGCTGGTGCTGTTCAGCCAGATGTTCGCCCGCCTGTTTGCGCGGGGAGCCGCCGGCGGCCTCGCCATACCCTATGACTACGTAGCCGTAATGCTGCCGGGCGTCACCACCATGACCGCCATTCAAAGCGCGTCGCAGTCGGGTTTCGGCATGGTAGCCGACATCGAAAGCGGCTTCATGGATAAGTTTTTTGTCTCTCCCATCCAGCGGAGCTCGGTGCTGATGGGCAAGCTGGTGGCCGATGGGTTCCGCATGGCGGTTCAGGCGGCCGTGATTCTCTTGCTCGCCTTCGTGCTCAGGCTCATCGCCGGTTGGCGGATTCCTTTCGCCACTGGGATTCCGGGAGCGCTGGTAGTGGTAGTCCTGACAGCATTGTTTGGTGTGGCATTTTCCGGCCTTTCCAATGCCGTGGCGCTGCGCACCAAGAATACCGAAGCGACTATGATGGTGAGCTTCTCGCTGACCATGCCGCTTCTGTTCGTTTCCACTGCCATGCTGCCCAAAATGCTGCTGCCGGATTGGTTGCAGAAGTTCGCCGCTTTTAACCCGGTGAGCTATTTGGCGGATATCTCGCGCGACCTGATTCTTACCGGGTATAACTGGCCGGAGTTAGGGAAGGCAGTACTGGCCATAGTGATCCTGGGCGGCGTGCTCAACGGCTTCGCTGTGGCGGCGTTCCGGGCGCAGGGAAAGTGATACCGGCAGTGCATACTACTCCGCGCCGAGACATAGGACCTTTGGGTCAGGTATACTACTTCTGGGTTATATGTGGCTGTCGTCTGGCAAATCAGGCGCGCCACTAGTACCTAGTTTTGCCGTCTAAGGCCTTCCTAAGTTCGAATGTTAATTGCGTGGAATCGTGCCGGCAAAGTACGATGATATTGCGAAGGTGGACTGACATGAATTGGACCACATTGTTCATCCTGCTGACTGTTACGTTCGGCGCGGCCCTTTTCTTTCTTTGGAGGCGCCTGATGGCGCAGCCCACCAGTTTGCCTGTGACCGCAACCTGGATTGAAGAATTGTCGCCGGAGCGCTACCGGCCCATGTTCCACCTGCTGGACACGGAGGACTTGGAGTCTTTCGCGGCTCAACCCGGCTTCACTCCCGGTGCGGCCCGGCGGCTCCGTGCCCAGCGGTGCAAACTCTTCTGCGGCTATCTGCGCTGCTTGCGCGCCGATTTCGCCCGCGTAGTTGCGGCTATGAAGCTGATTTTGCTGTGCTCCGCTCAAGAGCGCCCCGAACTCTCTTCCGCTCTGCTCGAGCAGCAGGTAAAGTTCGCTCTCACTTTGGCCAAAGTTTACGTCAGCTTGTTCCTGTTCCGGTGGGACCTCTGCCGCGTGGATGTTGTCCCGCTGGTGCGCATCTTCGATTCCATGCGCCTGCAGTTGCAATCCCTAGTTCCGGCCAACGCGGAACTGGTTGCCTAGCGGCCATTGCCGCTTGACGCGGGGTCCAGTGCGCATCATGAAGATGCGAATATGGATGACGTGACCACCCGCTTTTTCGACGCCATCCGCCAGGGCGATGCCGCCCAGGTGCGGTCCCTGCTGTCAGCCCATCCGCATCTCTCTCATAGTGAAACCGCCGATGGAGCCAGCGCCGCTCTTTGGGCCATCTATACCGGACACGCCGATCTGGCCGAGCTGGTGCTGGCAGGCCGCGAGCCGGATTTTTTGAAGCTTGTGCCCTCGGGCTGACCGGCCGCGCCGCCGCCCTCGCCGCCTCGAACCCCGGTCTGCTCAACGCCTACTCCAGCGACGGCTTCACCGGGCTCGGGCTGGCCATCTTTTTCCGCCACGCGGAAACAGCTCGCATGCTCGCGGAAGCAGGAGCCGGGGTCGACCGGCCCTCCCGCAACGCGATGCGCGTTTTTCCGCTCCACTCGGCCGTTGCCAGCGGCAACCTGGAGTTTTGTCGAACTGCTGCTCCACCACGGCGCATCTGGCCTCGCAATACGGTCACGCTACCTTGGCCGGCGAACTCGCCGCCCGCACCGCTACCTCCGCTTAAGACCGGATCGCTTCGCACAGAACCGGTCCGCTTTTTGTGTAGCGCTATACGACCTCTCTGTATCCTAAGGTACATGCGCTACTTGCCGCTATGGATTCCGCCTGTTGCCCTGCTTCTGTGCCCCTCATTTGCCGCGGCGCAAGCGCCACCGGCCAATAGACCGCAGCCCGATGTGCTGGTTCTGAACAACGACGAGCGGCTCATCGGCCACTTTGTGGGTTCGAGCGGTGCCTCGCTCACCTTCCACAGCGACATGTTGGGAGACCTGACGATCGACTGGAGCAAGGTCAAGCAACTGGAAACGCAGGGGCAGTACGCTGTGCTGCCGAAAGGGGCACAATTACGGCCGCACCAGAACACCTCGAACATTCCCCAAGGGAGACTGGTCGTAGCCGATCAGAAGATCACTGTCACACCGCAGGGCGCGTCTCCGAGCACCGTGCCTGTGGCCGAAGCCGGGCAGGTGCTACAAGAGACCACGTTCCAGCAGCAGATTTCGCCGCCGCATATCGGCTTCACCCAAGACTGGACGGGCACGATCACGGCGGGCGCTTCGATCGTGCAGGCCACACAGACGAGCCGGACCATAACCGGCGAGGTTTCGCTGGTGCGGGCGATTCCGGTCGAGACCGAATTTCCGCCGCGCAACCGCACCAGTTTCGATTTCAGCGGCTCGGAAGGCCACCTCTCGCAGCCCGGCACGGCATCCATCCGCACCCAAATCGTACACGCCGATGCCGAGCGAGACCAGTATTTCACCGGGGCGCGCGTGTATGCGTTTGGCGCGGTGGCGTTCGATCACAACTATTCTCAGGGCCTCACGCTGCAGCAGAGCTACGGCGGCGGCATCGGATGGACCATCATCCGGAATCCGGACGAGACTTTGGATATCAAAGGGAGCGCCGAGTACGTGCGGCAGGAGTTCCGGGTGGCGGAAGCAAACCAAAATCTGATTGCTTCGAATGTCGCGGAGGACTACCTGCGGAAGTTCAAAGGCGGGGCGGTCTTTACGGAACAGATCACCATGCGACCGGGTTGGAACGTTCTGAGCGCCTGGATGGCAACTGGAGACGCCGCTCTCAACCTTCCGGTGTACAAGCATTTCACGTTTAGCATAAGCGTGCTGGATACGTTTCTGAACAATCCGCCGCCTGGCTTCAAGAAGAATTCGCTTCAGGCAACCACTGGACTGTCGTATACGCTGAAGTAGGGTCCACGGACCGGCGGCCCCTCTGGCCCCCCGGCCGCCGTCCTGCCGCCCGGTCCCTATGTTCTAATGCTTCTGGAGGAAGAAAAAATATGGCCGCAACGCCTTCAACGATGCTCGAACTGGGAACCAGCGCCCCGGATTTTGCGCTGCCGGATGTGGTTTCGGGGAAAACGATTTCGCTCGATACGTTCCGGGATAAGGACGTGCTGCTCGTGATGTTCATTTGCCATCATTGCCCTTTTGTGAAGCACATCAAGCAGGAACTGGCCCGGCTGGGGCGGGACTACGCGGGAAAGAGCGTGGGCATTGTGGCGATCAGCTCGAACGATCCGGCGGTTTCTTCCGACGATTCGCCCGAGGGTCTCCGGCGCATGGCTTCCGAATGGGGGCTTTCGTTTCCGGTTTGTTACGACGAGACGCAGGCGGTGGCGAAGAGCTATGCGGCTGCCTGCACACCGGATTTTTACGTGTTCGGGCGCGACCGGCGCCTGGCTTATCGTGGACAGCTTGACGACGCCCGGCCGAGCAACCCCAATCCGGTCACGGGGGCTGACCTGCGGTCGGCCATAGACGCGCTGCTCGCGGGCCGGCCGGTCAATCCGAACCAGCGGCCGAGCCTGGGATGCAATATCAAGTGGCGGGCAGGAAACGAGCCGGCTTACTATCCGGCGGCGACGAGCGTGGCCTGATCGATTAGAACCGCTTTTCCGCCGGATCGCCGGCTGGAAGCCAGAACACAGTCCCGTCTTCCCACTTATTGTGCGTAACCCGGATAGTCATCCCGTCGCTCAGGCGCTGTAGATAAATGTCGCCGTACATTTGCGGAGCGAATACAACCTCCTGCACGACTGGTTCTTCATCATTGATCCCTCCGCGCTCGCTGGTGTAGCAGATCCAGTTGCCATCCGGCGAGAAATAAGGGTGCGAGGTCTGGCCTGAAGTGTTCGTGACGCGCCGTATTTCTCCCGGAGAGCCATCCGGCCCTATGCGAAGGATGTAATTGTCGAAAGTGCGGTAACCGGACTGGTCCGGAATGGCGTCGCGATTCGATGAGAAAGCGATCTCATCTCCTGCCGGCGAAAAGACAGGAAAATTATCGCGCCACTCGCCATTCGTAAGCCGGCGGACGTTCGCGCCGTCGAGATCCATCAGGTACAGGTTGAAAAAACCGCGGCGGGTACTCCGGAAAACGATTCGCTTCCCGCACGGAGAAATCGTCGACATCCCTTCGTTGACCCGGCTTCCCAATCTTGAAAGCTGCGTCAGGTTGACGCGGCCGCTCCCATCCGGCCGCATTCTCCAAACATCAGCGCGATCTCCCTGCTCACCGGAGAAAACTCCCTCGGTGAATGTCACCAGCTCGCCGTCACCGGAATATTTAACATCAAAGACCCGGCCGCGATGATCCTCCGATGCGATAATGCCCACGCCGGGAAGAAAGAACAGGCCGGTTTGATTCGTGCCATCGAAATTGGCGTGCGCGAGAGTGGTGCCTTTGGCATCTTCGATGGTGACGATCACTTCATTCCTATGTGGGTGGGGAGCAAGACCGCTCGTGTGCCGCATCGGATAGAGGGCCAGTGCGCCGCCGGGTATCTCGGGCGCCGCCAGGGCAATCGGAAAATCGGGTGAGAGTAAGGGCCCCGGTCCGAGAATCTCCTCCACCGCCTGCGTTTCACCGGCAATCGGGCCGACGCCGTGAGCGACCATGGCGCCGGTCCTGGAATTGCAGCATGGATTCCAGTAGTTTATTTCGCCATGAGTTTCGCGGCGCAGATCCGAGCCGTCCGGATTTACCGACGCCAGGTGCCAGTCTTTCCAGGTGGACCGGGTCGCAAAGACGATTCGGCCGTCTGCCACGGTTGGCGACAGAGCTTCTGTCCCCGCCGGCGTGATCCGCCGCTGCCCCGAACCGTCCGCGTTCATTCGCCAGAGCTCAAAGCCGCCTTTCTGGGAAAGAATCGGGCTTTGAGGAGGAGCCGTTTCCCGATTCCGCCCGGAATAGAAATAGATGGTGCTGCCGTCAGGCGACCATACGGGTGAGCCGTTCCAATTTTGGGAATTGGTCAAACGCCTAAGATTCTTGCCTTCCAGATCCATGACATAGATCTCGCCCTCCCGCTGCCGGACAAAAGGAAAGAAAGGATTGCTCGCGACCGGCCGGTCGCGATCGGATGAGAAGGCGATCCATTTGCCGTCCGGAGAAAATGCTGGACGAAAGTTGCCGGATGAATGGTTCGTCAGGTTTACCGCTCTGCCCAACGGCTGGGTGGTGGCCGGATCGAACGGCGCCAGGTATAGGTTCGCGCTACCGGAGTGATCGCTCATAAATGCCATCATTCTTCCGTCCGGCGAAATTGCAGCCTGATCCTCCATCGAATCGCTATCGATCAGCAGCCGCGGATCTCCGCCCTGCCGCAGGTTGAGCGCGTAAAGATGCGGGATTCCGGAGCGTTCCGAGGTGAATACGACCCAATGGCCGTCCGGCGACAGCACGGCGTCATAGTCGAGACCGGGGCCGCTCGTGATCTGCCGCGGGGCCGCCTGCAACCCGGCGAAATAGTAGATACTCCAGTTTGTGGGTTTCAGGGATTGCCAGACGAGCCGCTGGAGTCCGCAACTATCTTGTGCGGAAGGGAAGCGTTTGCTGGAAATCGGGGCTGTTCGTGGGGGCATTCCGGGCCTCTCCTGGAGCTGATTGAACGAACGGCCGCACTGGGCGCGGTTGGCGACTTATTTTACAGCAAATGTCCAGTTGGGGTAATCTCGCTTGACAATCTCAATTATCTCTATCAATATAGTAGGCATTATGGTCAAAGCGCTCTCGACGCCCGTTCTCGTTGCATTCCTCATCTCCGTTCCTGCCTGGTGCCAGGTCGTCGGAGGCTCCATTAGCGGGGCTGTTCGCGACGATTCCGGCTCTCCCATCCCAGGGGCGAGCGTAACCATCCGCAATACCGAGACCGGCTTCGAACGAAAGACTGTGACGGACGATGCAGGCCGGTACGCCGCTTTTTCCATAGCCGTTGGCCAGTATGAAATCTCGGCGGAAAAGGAAGGCTTCAACACCCAGCGGAAGACCGGTATCAGCCTCGTGGTCGGGCAAACGGTCACCGTGGATTTGACGCTGCCCGTAGGCCAGGTGAAACAGACGATCACAGTTGAGGAAGCGCCTTCACCAGTCTCCCTTTCCACGCAGCAGATTTCCGGCTTGGTGAGCGAGCGCCAGGTGAAAGACCTGCCCCTGAACGGGCGCAGCTACGATGAATTGATCGCGCTGAATCCGAGCATTGTCAATTACACCAGCGAACGGTCGGGCGGCATCGGCACTTCGAATTCGGCGGTGGGAAACATGTTCGCGGTCTCCGGGCGGCGGCCGCAGGAAAACCTGTTTCTGTTGAACGGAGTCGAATACACCGGCGCTTCCGTCATCGACAATACGCCCGGCGGCACCAGCGGGCAGTTGCTGGGCGTAGACGCCGTGCGCGAATTCAACGTCGTGACGGATACCTATGGCGCCGAATACGGGAAGCGCCCGGGAGCCCAGGTGAGCATCGTGACCGCGTCCGGCTCGAACGATCTCCACGGCACGCTTTACGAATTCCTGCGCAACAGCGATCTGGACGCGCGCAATTTCTTCGACCGGGGCGCTATTCCTCACTTCGAGCGGAATTCCTTCGGGGCGAATCTGGGAGGGCCGATTGTCAAAAATAAGGTATTCGTCTTTGGAAACTATGAAGGCTTCCGCCAGAACCTGGCCTTGAGCGATGTGACCCTCGTGCCCGATAACGCCTCGCGCGCGGCCGCCGTTCCGGCCGTGCAGCCTTTACTGAACCTCTGGCCGGCTGCGAATGGGCCGGAATTGGGTGGAGGCATTGCCGAAGCCTTCAGCCATCCTGTACAGAACATTCGCGAGGATTTCGGCACTACCCGCGTGGACTACAACCTCTCCAATAACGACAGCCTGTTCGCTGTCTATACGATCGATGACAGCATCGCCCATACGCCCTCGGCGAACCCTCTGAGCCTGATTGCCGAAACGGAACGCGAACAGGTGCTGAGCCTGCAGGAGCAGCACATTTTTTCTTCCACCATCCTCAACACCGCGCGCGTGGGCTTCTCGCGAGCCGACTACTTCTTCAACGGCGTGGTCCCGGTAGACATTCCCGGCTGGGTTGCGGGCGGCCCCATCGGCGCTATCGTGATCGGCGGCGGCACCGCTTCGAACGGCGCGTCGCAGATCACCACTGCCGGCGCTAACACCAGCAGCAACGCCCGCCAGGCCCGGAACCTGTTCACTTACGACGATCATATTTATATCTCGCAGGGCATCCATCAGATCGAAGCGGGCGCCTGGTTCCAGCAGATCCGCTCAAACGACAATCTGGCGCAGGACCAATACGGGCAGGCATCGTTCAGCAGCTTGAGCAGCTTCCTCCAGGGCACGATTGCCACATTCACCGTTGTGCCCTCGCCAACCGAACTCGGCTGGCGTTCGGTGGAAGCAGCGGGTTTTGTGCAGGACGGTATCAAGTTATTGCCGAACCTGCAGCTTCGCCTTGGCTTCCGCTTCGAATCGACGAACGGCTGGAACGAGGCGTTCGGCAGGGCCGCCAATTACCTGTTCACGAACGGCGTCATCCAGACGAACCCCACCATCGGCAATTCGGCCTTTACGGTGAACCGCGCCAAATTCCTGCCGGAGCCGCGCGTGGGCCTGGCTTGGGATCCGTTCGGCAAGAGCAAGACCGTGGTTCACGCGGGCTTCGGCATCTATCGCGCCTTGCTCGATACTATCGATTATCGCCTGGATCAGACCGCGCCCTTCAATACGACAGATTCGCTAAAAAACGTTTCCGTAGCGGGCCTCCTGATTACGCCCGGCCAACCGCTTCCGTCGGGCAGCAAGATCTCGCCGAGCGGCATTCAGCCCGATGCCTACACGCCCACGGTGATCACGTGGACGTTTAAAGTGGAGCAGCAACTCAGCCCGTCGACACTACTGGCGTTGGGCTACGTGGGGTCGCACGGCTATCACGAACTGCTTTCTCTCGATGCCAACGAGCCGGCGCCCGCGATTTTGCCCGGCGGCGGAGCATACTATCCGACCGGCGCTCCGCTCGCCAATCCGAATGTGGCGAACACCACGAGCTGGTTTTCCGAAGGCCTCAGCTCCTACAACGCGCTGCAAGTGGATGTGAGCCGCCGGCTGACCAAGGGCTTGCAATTCCGCGGCGTCTATACGTACTCGAAGAGCCTGGACGATGGCACCGCGCTCAATAGCAGCGTTGGCGTGAACGCGCCCGGCTTTGTCATGTACCCCCTCGATCCCAAGCTCGATTGGGGCCCTGCCACGACGGATGTGCGCCATATGGGCGTCATCAACGCGACCTACGAACTGCCGTTCCGCCCGGTGAAGCGGTGGCAGCAGCGGCTGGCCGGCGGTTGGTCTGTAAGCGCCATCGAAACGCTTGAAACGGGCTTTCCGTTCACGCCGGAACTGGGCTACAATCCGACCAACAACGGCGACAGCCGCAATCCGATCCGGCCTTCGTGGAATCCGGCATTCAGCGGGCCGCTGATTTTGGGAGGCCCGAATCTCTACTACAACCCGAACGCTTTCATCGTGCCCGCCACTGGGACATATGGCAACGTGGGGCGCGACGTGCTTACCGGACCGGGCCTGGCCGAACTGGATTTTTCCGCCAGCAAGAGAACCCCGATTACCGAGAGGCTCAACCTGCAGTTCCGCGCCGAGTTTTTCAATATCCTGAACCGCGCGAATTTCGCCACGCCAAACCCGGTGGTCTTCTCTTCGGCCAGCACGACACCTTCGCCCACCGCGGGCGTGATTACTTCCACCGCCACCACCTCGCGCCAGATTCAGTTCGGCTTGAAGCTGCTGTGGTAAAGCCGCTGATATATACTACGCCCTATGCAAGGGGCGGCGAAGATTAATGTCTCGGACGTGATTGCGCAAAGCCGGATCGGCCCGTTCCAGTTGGGCCTGTTCTTTCTGTGCGGGCTCTGCCTGATCATGGACGGCTTCGACGTACAGGCGATCGGCTTCGTCGCGCCCCGGCTGATGGAGGAGTGGCACATCACGGGCGCTGTGC
This sequence comes from Bryobacteraceae bacterium, assembly GCA_035294665.1. Lineage (GTDB taxonomy): Bacteria > Acidobacteriota > Terriglobia > Bryobacterales > Bryobacteraceae > PSRJ01. The sequence continues at coordinate 29,748 of DATGKM010000215.1, forward strand.
TGGGATCGGTGCTGAGCGCCGCGTTGGTTGGCGTGCTGTTCGGCTCGATTCTGCTCAGCATGCTGGCCGATCGCGTGGGGCGGCGTCCGGTGCTCATTGGCGCATGCCTGTTCTTCTCCGGGGTCACTCTGCTCACCGCGCGCGTAACCTCGGTGGAGCAATTGCTCGTAATTCGCTTCATTGCGGGTGTTGGCCTGGGCAGCATCATGCCGAATGCGATGGCGCTGGTGGGCGAATATTCCCCGCCGCGCGCTCGCGTGGCCGCCATCGTGATTGTCGGAACGGGGTTCACCGCCGGCGCCATGATTGCGGGATTCGTTTCCTTCTGGCTGATTCCCCGTTTTGGCTGGCGTTCGGTTTTTTATTTCGGCGGCGCCGTGCCGCTGGCGATCGGCACGCTCATGTTTTTCCTGCTGCCGGAATCGCTGCAGTATCTGGCGCTGCACGGCGAATCTCCGGAAAAGCTCGGCCGCTGGTTGAAGCGCGTGAATCCCGCGCTCACGATCGCGCCGCGCGCGCAATTCCTGGTGAATGAGCGGAGGCAGACAGGCGTACCGCTCATTAAACTCTTCGAGCAGGGCAGGGGACCGGCCACCCTGCTCATGTGGACCGTTTATTTCATGAACCTGCTCAACCTCTATTTCCTTTCGAGTTGGCTCCCCACCGTGACCACCCCCCTGGTGAAGGCGGCCGGCGTTTCCGCTTCGTACGCATCGCTGATCGGCAGCACGCTCCAAACCGGTGGCGTGCTGGGCGCGATCGTGCTCGGCCCGCTCATCAACCGGTTCGGCTTCATGAAAGTGCTCACCACGTGTTTCCTGTTCGCCTGTGCGGGTATCGCGTCCATCGGCCAGCCGGGCCTGTCACTGGGGCTGCTGTTTCTAGTCGTGTTCATCGCCGGAGTCGGGATCGTGGGAAGCCAGTCGGGGCTGAACGCGCTCGCCGCCACGCTCTACCCGACCGATCTACGTTCCACAGGTATCGGCTCCGGCCTCGGCGTGGGGCGCATGGGTTCGATCGTTGGACCTGTTGTAGCCGGCCAACTCATCAGCGCCCACTGGACAACTCAGAATCTGTTCCTCGCCGCCACCGTCCCCGCCCTGATTTCGGCGGTGGTCATGGTTGCCATCCACTATGTGGCAAAGCCGGAAACCCAGGCGGTCGAGGCCAGCGAAGTGATGGCACACTGATCCCCCTGTACGCAATGCGTGCGGCCCCGGCCAGCCCGCCTCCGCCGTCATTTGCCGCATTTCGTAACCAAGTTTTTCTTGCCACGCCGGTCCCTTTGACCGACACTGAAGGTTTAGGGAGAGATTCGTAGTGGATCGAAACGGCCGTAAAGGCTCGATGGTAATGGAGCCAACCGAACGGTGGACGCCCCAGTTGGCTTCCGAATATTACGATGTCGCAAGCTGGGGCAAAGGCTACTTTTCCGTGGGCGACAACGGGCATGTTTGGGTCCACCCCGAAAAAGACCCGGCGCGCGCCATCGATTTGAAACAACTGGTCGATACCCTGGTGCTGCGCGGCATCGATCTGCCGATTCTGATCCGCTTCGCCGATATTTTGAAGCACCGCCTCGCCGAGTTGGAAAGCGCTTTCCGCACCGCCATCGCCGAACACAAATATCAGGGCGGCTACTGCTGCGTCTACCCGATCAAGGTGAACCAGCAACGCCAGGTTGTGGAAGAAGTGCTCGAATTCGGCCGGCCGTTCCATTTCGGCCTGGAGGCCGGCTCAAAACCCGAGTTGATGGCCGTCATGGCGCTGGCCGATAACGAAACGCCGATCATCTGCAACGGTTTCAAAGACGACGAGTACATCGAGCTGGCGATGCTGGCACAGAAGGTGGGCCGCAAAATTATCCCCGTGGTCGAAAAATACACGGAACTGCACCTGATTCTGAAATATAGCCAGAAGCTGGGGCTGCGTCCCTCGATCGGCCTGCGGGTCAAGCTGGCCAGCCGCGGCTCGGGGCGGTGGAAATCTTCCGGCGGGTACCGTTCCAAATTCGGGCTTTCGGCGACCGAAGCCGTGCGCGCCCTGCAGGAACTGAAGGACCTCGGCATGGCCGATTGCTGCAATCTGCTGCATTTCCACCTGGGCAGCCAGATTACGAACATCCGGCAGATCAAGGGCGCCGTTAACGAGGCCGTGCGGGTATATGTCGACCTGGCTCGCGCCGGGGCGGGCTTGCGATATCTCGACGTGGGCGGCGGCCTCGGCATCGATTATGACGGCTCCCAGACCGATTTCGAATCCAGCGTCAATTACACCCTGCAGGAATACGCCAACGACGTGATCTATCACGTGCAGAACGTCTGCGATGAAGTGGGCGTGCCGCACCCGACCATCGTCACCGAAAGCGGCCGCGCCATCGCGGCCTATCACAGCATTCTGGTATTCAACGTTTTGGGCGTCGCGGGCATGGGTGAAGCCGACGTGCCGAACGAACTCCCTCCCGATGCCGAACAGCCGCTCATCGACCTGCAGGAGACCTATCGCTCGCTCACCGCCAAAAACATCCTCGAAAGCTATCACGACGCCCAACAGGCGCTCGACCAGGCGCTTAACCTGTTCAGCCTTGGATATCTTTCGCTCGAGCAGCGGTGCATCGCCGAAAACCTTTACTGGGCGATCTCCCGGCGCATCCAGAGGCAGGCAGCCGAACTCGATTACTTCCCCGAGGAACTGGAAGGAATCGACGCCATGCTCTCCGATACCTACTTCTGCAACTTCTCGCTATTCCAAAGCATGCCGGATAGCTGGGCTATCAAGCAGCTCTTCCCCGTGATGCCCATTCACCGGCTGGAGGAAGAACCTACGCGTCATGCGATTCTGGGCGATATCACCTGCGATTCCGATGGCAAAGTCGACGCCTTCATCGACCGGCGGGATGTGAAGCGTACGTTGGCCCTCCATCCGTTCCAGGGCGGAGATTACTACCTGGGCGCCTTCCTGGTGGGCGCTTACCAGGAGATTCTGGGCGATCTCCACAATCTGTTCGGAGACACCAATGCGGTTCACGTCCGGCTGGGTCCCACAGGAGAGGTTCTGCTCGATTCAGTGATCAAGGGCGATACCGTTCGGGAAGTGCTTAACTATGTTCAGTTCTCCGCGGACTCGCTGGTGAGCCGCCTCCGGCGGGATGTCGAAGCCGCACTCCGCGAATCCCGCCTGACCTACGAGCAGAGCGGCGCCCTGCTCAAGTTCTACGAAGAAGGCTTGCACGGCTACACCTACCTGGAAGACGTACACGAGCGGTAGGTTGCGGCGGCGGTACGGCGCGCGGCCACCTCATTGCAGCGGGTCGAAAAAGCGATTCGCATCCGACGGCCGCTTTTTATCGGCCGTCTTTTGCAGTGCGTCGATCTGATTTTGGAGCGCCTTGAGCTGGGCCGCGAGGGCTGCATTCTGCTTGCGCAGTTCTTCATTCTGGCGGGCCAGCGCCGCGGCCTCGGCGTTGGAGGCGGCGGCTTCGGCCTCAAGGGCGGCGGGGGTGGCTCCCAAAAAGGTAGTTGCGGTTTCGTACGGCCCGCTGTCGGTGTCGATGGTCAAGCGCGCGTCTACCCGTCCGCTACGCCGCGTATAGGTAATTGAGCCGGCGCGAAGCTGCGCCGCGTCCAGCGGAATTCTCTGCTGCCCGCCACCATCGGAAACCAGCAGGAGCGCCGAGCGGGCCTTCTCCACCGCGCGCGAAGCCGTGTCCCAGCGGATTTGCAGTTGCCCGTCGCTATCCATCATGTTCATCCAGCCCGCGTTGCCTGCCGGCGCGGCCGCGCTCGAAACCGCGCTATGCGAGAGCATTTTGGGCCCCAGCGCCACAAATCCGAATATGCCCATCACCGACCCGGCTACCAAAACCGAAGCAAGCCAAAATCGCGACCGCGGAGGGTAAGCTTCCGCTTGCAGAAAGCGGGGCACCGGAATGGCGGGCGGTTCGGGCAGCGGCGGACTGCCGGCCGGGACGATCGCGGGAAGTTCCGCCGGCGCCGCGGCTGCCGGGGTACTTTCCCGTACCGGCGGTAGCGGCGCAGGCACTGTTTTGGGAGCCCCATTGCGTGCGACCCTGTGGAACGGTTCCACCTCGAATTCCTGATAACTGGTGGCCGCTCGCATGGATCCATCGGCCTCTCGCACAAAGAAGCCGGCCCGCATAGGCTGGGAAAGATGCGGCCGCAGGACCAGCGCGATTTGCCAAGGCTGTGGGAAGAAATCACGGTGAATTTCCAGGTCCGGCTCGGAAAGGAAGATCTCGCTGCGGTGATGCGAATGATACCAGCCCAGGACTTCCGGTCCGCTGGTTTCTCCCTGAATTGCCTGAAGAATTGACGCCAAGCGCTCATGATCCCGCGGCGAAAGCGTAAAGGAGGGGCCGAAGGCGTGTTCGCACTCTACGGGCAGGTAATCGGAAATCTCGATTTCCCGCTCGCGGCGCCGCCCCAGTAGTAGGCCGCCCACTTCCACTCCGCCCCGGGGAAGCGAGAAAAAGGCGTCCACGACAGCCAGCCGCACCTCTTCCAGCACCTGCCGCGAATAGTGAATGGCAAAGGGCGATTGCGGGGTTTTCCAGGTTCCGCGCACATCCATGAGGGCTTCCACGATCGCCTTCCTTCCCTGAGAGCTTCCACTCCCGCGCCTTCCTAACGATTGTAGGTTATCGCGCGAAAATCCGCAGATCGGCGGGAGGTCCGAATCACCGGATCGGAAACGGGCGGATTCGCCCCGATCCTCGCGGGCAAGTGTCCAGTTCCCACACGATTCCGCAAATAGAATGCCGGAAAAGCGGCCTTCATGGCTCGTGCCTTTCGGCAGCCTGAAGCGTCGTTGTGGGGTCGGCGCCGTGCCAGGTGACATCAGCGCTAGGGCCATAGATTGCTGGGACCGGTTTCTGGAGCAAGCGCAAATAGACGGTGAGCTGGGTTCGATGATGCCCCGAATGCAGGATGCGGCGCCAGAAGATCCAGATGCGTTGACGGCGCGTGTCGAAAAATGGGACGGTTTCGAGCCACCAAGAATCGGTTTGGGAGGCTAAGAATTGAAGGCGCGGAAGAGCGAGATCGACCAGGCGGGCGGCAAAAGCTGGTATGTGCGGTTCGGCGGGAATGACGAGGGCGGCAGCCGGTTCGGGAAGCCCGAGAAATTCGCCGAAGAAGCGCCGGCTGGAGAGCAATTCATGGCGGAGAATGTCTTGTGCGGTGGCGGATTTGGGATGCGGGCGGAAATCGAGATCCGCATCGGAGAGAGCCGTCCAGGTGGAGTGGAGCTTGTTGACTTCGGAGGCGTAGGTATCGAGGAGGTGCTGCCACCGCGGCTCGGCGGCTTGGGGGATTTGGGCGCCGGGGATCGGGATGGAATCGTAGTGCATCGTCATTCCGCCGCTATTTGGATCACGGTATTCCACAGGAACTCCACGAGCTTCATAAGCGACGAAATGGAGATGTTTTCGTCGTCGCCGTGAGCGCCCCCGAGAGGGCCATCGCTGCCGGCGATCGGCCCGAAGCCATAACAGGAGACGCCTTTGACGCGGAGTTGGGCGCAATCGGTAGCGCCCGCCAGCATGGCGGGGAGAGTGGGCGCGTCGAACATGCGGCGGGTAACACTCTCGAGGGTGCGGAACATTGGCGTATCGATGCGCGAAGGTGGAGCCGCGGGACGAGCGCCGGCGCCGTTCCACGCAGGGACGATTTCGATGGCAGGATCATTGATGACGTGCGCCAGTTCGGCGAGAAAGCGGCTCATATCTTCATCGGGAAGGGCGCGGATATCGAGGTAGCCTTCGGCCCGCGAAGGGATGACATTGGCACGAAAACCGGCCTGAATCATGGTGGGCGTAACCGAGGTCCGTAGCATGGTGTAGTGACCGGGCTCGTGCTTGTAGAAGTAGCGGTCGGCCTGCTGAATGCGGGCTGGGTCGAGCACGTCGCGATAACGGGCAGCTTCGTGAGGCGGGCTGATGGCCGCCAGGCGTTCAAAGTAGGCGCGCGTGGCTTCATTCAGCCGGACAGGCGTTTGCCACTGGGCGACCCTGGCGATGGCTGCCGCGAGATGGGCGACGGCATTTTCGCGAACAGGACGGGAGCCGTGGCCTGCCGGGCCGTGGGCGATGAGACGTACGCCGCGGGGGACTTTCTCGCTGACCGTGATCAAGGCGTGATGAACGCGATCATTGTCTTCGAGGACCGACCCGCCTTCGGCAAGGGCGTATTCGGCTTCGATTTCCGGCCAGTGCCGATTGACCATGTAGTCAATGCCGACTCGCGGCGTGCCTTCCTCGCCGGCTTCGGCAAGAAAGATGACGTCGCGATTGAGCTTTACGTGCCGGCGCTGGAGTTCGAGGAGGACCATCAGCCCGGCTACGACATGGTCCTTGTCGTCATTAGCGCCGCGAGCATAAATAAGACCGTTTTTGCGCACGGCCGCGAAGGGATCGACGCTCCAGCGTTCGCGCTGGACGCCGACCACGTCGGTATGCCCGAGCAGCAGGATCGGGCGGTTAGAGCCGTTGCCCTTAATCCTGGCAACGAGATTGGCGCGGCTGGCTTCGAGGGCGAATAAACGGGCCGGGATCCCTTCACGCTGGAGAATGGATTCGATGGCTTGAGCAGCGCGGGTTTCGTTGCCGGGCGGGTTAGTCGTATCGATCCGGAGGAGGGTAGTGAAGTGATCGAGAATCTCGGGTTCGAGCTTGGACCAGTCTACGGCGTAGGGGGAGGCTTTGATTTCACCACAGAGACACAGAGACGCGGAGAAAAGCAAAACCAAAGTCAAAACCCGAGCGCACAGAGCGGACCGGGGGCGGGAGAATCTAGTTTTCGTTTTCTCCGTGCCTCCGCATCTCGGTGGTGAGTGACTCATAACGGTATGTTGCCATGCTTCTTGCGCGGCATGGTGTCCACTTTGGTTTCCAGCATCCGGAGGGCCTGAATAATGCGGGGACGCGTCTCGTGGGGTTCGATCACGTCGTCGATGAAGCCGTGCTCGGCGGCGACGAAGGGGTTGGCGAAACGGTCGCGGAACTCTTCGATCTTTTTTTGACGAACAAAGCCATTTTCGCCGGCCGCTCCGGTTTTGCCGCCTTCGGCGGCGGCCAGTTCGCGGCGGTAGACGATATTGACGGCGCTCTCGGCCCCCATGACGGCAATTTCGGCGGTGGGCCAGGCGAGGTTGATATCGGCGCGGATGTGCTTGGAACCCATTACACAATAAGCGCCGCCGTAGGCCTTGCGGGTAATCACGGTAATTTTGGGTACGGTGGCTTCGGCGAAGGCAAATAAGAGCTTGGCTCCGTGCCGGATAATGCCGCCGAATTCCTGTTCGGTGCCAGGCAGGAAGCCGGGAACATCTTCGAACGTTAGCAGGGGGATATTGAAGGCATCGCAAAATCGGACGAAGCGGGCGCCTTTAACCGAAGAATTGATATCCAGGCAGCCGGCGAGGTAAGCCGGCTGATTGGCGACCACTCCCACAGGGCGGCCATCGAGACGAACAAACCCAATTACCAGGTTCTGCGCCCAGTGCTGGTGAACTTCAAAGAATTCGCCGTCATCCACTACGCGGCGGATGACCTCTTTGATGTCGTAGGGGAGATTGGATTCCGCGGGAACGATGGAATCCAGGCCGGGGTCCTGGCGGTTCCAGGGATCGGATGCGGCGCGGCGGGGAGGGTCTTCGCGATTGTTCTGTGGCAGATAGCTGAGCAGTTCGCGGATCATCTGGAGACACTCCCGATCATCGCCGGCGAGGAAGTGGCCGACGCCGGAGACGGAATTGTGGGTTAGAGAGCCGCCGAGCCTTTCCTTGGTGACATCCTCGTGAGTGACGGTTTTGATGACGTCCGGGCCGGTCACGAACATGTAGGAGGTGCGATCCACCATGAAGACGAAATCCGTAATGGCCGGGGAGTAGACCGCGCCGCCGGCGCAGGGACCCATAATGGCGGAGATCTGGGGGATCACCCCGCTCGCAAGAGTGTTGCGAAGAAAAATATCGGCGTAACCGGCGAGTGAGAGAACACCTTCCTGGATGCGGGCGCCGCCGGAATCGTTCAGGCCGATAACCGGCGCGCCGGTTTTGAGCGCAAGATCCATGATCTTGCAGATCTTGCGCGCGTTAGCTTCGGAAAGGGAGCCGCCGAAGACCGTGAAATCCTGGGCGAAAACATAGACGAGCCGGCCGGAGATGCGGCCGTAGCCGGTGACGAAGCCATCGCCGGGAACGATCTGCTCGTCCATACCGAAATCGCGGCAGCGGTGAGTGACGAGCTTGTCCAGTTCTTCGAAGGAGCCTTCGTCGAGGAGCAGTTCGATGCGCTCGCGCGCGGATAGTTTGCCCTCTTTGTGCTGGCGGCCGCGGCGTTCTTCGCCGCCGCCCTCTTCGGCGGCCGCGTGGCGGCGATGCAATTCCTCAAGACGATTCACGCAAACATTGTAGCTTTGCTCGGATTCGAGCCAAGTCTTGCCACTCCAAACCCCACCCGTTTTGCCACTCGTTCATGAGATGAGGTTCGAACTGATCGCAGGCGTAAACAGCTAGTTGCCGTCGCGCATTGCCCACCGTTGCCCATGGCGCAACCAGACTGCTTACAGCCGATCGTGCTCCTCGGGCTCGACATCTGGAATCGCCTGCAACGCCCTCTCGAAGTCCTCTCTACTGAACAGGCAGGCTCTGGATTCGATGTACTCCCGGCTGGCAAGGCGATTCTCCACAACAGCGGACACGAACTCCTCGACTGACACGTGCTCCTTCGCTGCAACCTCGGCAGCCTTGTTGTACAGGTCGTCCGGTACGGCAACAATCTTGCTCATTTCGGCTCCTCTTCTATTTTCCGCAAAAATTCGCGCGGCGTCAGCACACGTATTCCGAACGGCCCGGCACCTGCGAAGTGACGTACGTTGTGCGTGACTATAGCGTCGGTAGCGCCCGCCACCGCCAGTTCAAGAAGGAACTCGTCGCCTGGGTCGGGAAGGACCGGCCGGACCCGGAAGTGAGGATTCGTTTTGAGTCCGGCGAAACAGAAGGCACTTACGATTGCATTGACGGTATCCAGAGGAATCCCAAGTTTCTCGGCTTCTCGCTTTCCGACTGCTTTGTATTCGAGGACGAGCGGCACTGAGATCAAAGGCCTCCAATCTTCGCCGATGCGCTGCAAGACGGCGAACGACGCCCCGCGCCGGGAACGGAGCGCGGAAACAACTACGTTGGTGTCTATGACGATCTTGTGCACTTAAGACCGCTATTTCGCTGGCTTCACCGCTCCTGCGGCCTCGCGAGACCCGATCAGCCAACATGCTGTGCGATGATTCGCGAGGCTTCCTTGGAACCGGGCGGCAGCCCGCCGCATTGCCCACCATTGCCCATCGCCCTTCCTAAATAACCTGATTTCCAGGGCGGTGAGGTGGCCGTGGACTCATGATTTTTCAAAGAATCACAGACTGCACAAGGCGGGCCTAACGAGGCTAAGTCATTCTTTTGTAGTAGGTCTGGCGGTGAGGGTGGGATTCGAACCCACGGTACCCGTAAAGGTACAACGGTTTTCGAGACCGCCCGATTCAACCGCTCTCGCACCTCACCGTACCTCCAATCTACCTGATTTCCCAATAGCTTGCAAACCACTATTCCTCCGCCGCCATGGCGCTTGCTCAGCCGAGCAGAAACTTCTCCACCTTGGGGCCGATGTCGTCCAGGACGTTCAGCAGTTCGTGACTCGATTCCAGCACCTCCAAACACGCGTTTGGATGCGACGCAGCGAACTCCACCGAATACGCGGAGGGCACAACGTCGTCGTGGCGTCCGTGAAAAATCCGGGCCGGCTGGTGAAAATCCGGGTAATCCTCGTACTGAGCGGCATCTTCCAGCAACGCGTAACTGAGCCGCCGCGGTTCACCATAAGCGTAGTGAAACACTTCCATCCACCCAGCGCGCCGCCACTGGTCTATTTTCTCGTTACCAAGTTGTTCCGCCCAGCGGCGCGCAAAGCCGAAAGCGGGCGCAAGCAGGACAACCCGCCTCACCGCATTGTGCCGCGCCGCAAATAGGGCCGCTAAATATCCGCCCATGCTCGATCCGATCAGATCCGCTGGCCCATTCCCTACCGCTTCTCGAACTAGAGCCAGTTGTCCGGTAATCGTCAGGTGCTCGAAGTCTCCGGCCGCGAGGTCCGGAACCTGAACGGTGGCTCCACTACGTTCCAGCCGCTCGCGAAAGAAGCGTGCTTTGTTCGACCGGGGGCCCGAAGCGAAGCCATGCAGGTAAACGATCCGGCTTGCGCCTTCCGCATGGCCGTGGATTTCCGGTTGTCCGCAATGGCTCATTTCCCCAGCGCCGGCTCGGTCTGTCCGGTGAAATCGACCTCCGCATCCGCGGCGAAAATTTTGAACGGGGCGTAGGTATACCGATTCTCGGTGAGGAGTTGCCGATCCACAATATGCTGATGGAGCACCGAAGCCGGCGCCAGAAACCCCCTGGCCGTCGTGGTGTATTCCACGCGCGCCTCATCGCGAATCCGGTGCTTCCGCTCGATGTGCTCCGCCACGGCCTCCACCCGGAGCGGCACCCCATCGCTCGCGCGCACCCATAGGCGACCGGTCAGAGCATGACGTTCGGCCTGCCTGCCGATGAACTCCAACTCGCCCGTTTCCGCCGACTTCTGCTTCCACGAATAAATGAGCGCGTCCTCGGCGCCGACCAAGCCCCGCCCCGCCGGTCGAATCTCCAATCCGCGTTGGCCGCTGCCCGTGAATTCAAGCAGGATCAATCCATAGTCGGTTGCCACGTCGACAAGCCCGTGCTGCGCGAAATCCTCCAGCATCCGCTTGCGCAACCGGTCGTCCAGCGATTGTGTGCCCAGCGTCAGCGCGTGCCTTGCCTCTTTTTCCGACCGCACTGCCTGTCCATCTACCGACACGACCTCGCGATATTCCACCAGGGTCGGGGATGCCGCTCCTTGAAGCGGTGCGACCGTATATTCGGAAACCACCGTCCGCACCAGTAGCCGCGGGGTGCTTTGACCGGCCCCGCCTGCCCGCGACCGGAAGCGCGAAGCAGGCAGCCACGCCCTCTGTTCTAGAGTCTCTTCAGAAAGGGCATTTGGCAGGTTCTGCCGCAAAACTTCCGCTTCTTCGGCCACCCTGGAAAGGATCTGAGAGTTTTCCGTTTGCGCGAGCAGAGGAAGCCATGCGGGTAAGAGGAGAAAGAAGCGCATTCTTCCCCAGCGTATACCCGCCAGGAGAGGAGCGTGAATCGTCAGGGTGGGAATTCGCCCGCATCCAACTGCGCGAGCCAAGTGATCTCAACGCGCCGCCCGGTGCGGAGTCTGGACCGCAAGCTCGACGTGCCCGCGGCCATTCCATCGGAATGCAAGTCCAGACGAAGCTGCCGGGCGGCTTCAAGCTACTTCTTTTTGGGCGGAACGATCAAGTCCTTCGCGGACTTGGCCACGCGAAATTTGACGACTTTCTTTGCCGGAATTTTGATCGCTTCGCCGGTGGCCGGATTCCGGCCCATGCGGGCCTTCCGGTCCTGGCGCACCAGTCGGCCGATTCCCGGGATCACGAACATCCCATTCTTTTTGACTTCCGCGACAGCCATCGAAGAAAGCTCATCCAGAAACATCCGCGCGGTCTTATTATTGACTTCGCATTTCTCGGCCAGAGCGCGCACCAATTGCGTCTGGGTCATTCGTTGATTCGCCATGCTTCTCCTTAGATTCTCCCGTTAAGGCATCGATTTCTGGCAGGATGGCAAACTACACCACCCGCTCTGCATCATTGTCGAACAGTGTGAACGCATCGTCCGGGGGTACGCGCGTCTCGGTTCGATTTCAATCATAAGTGAACGACGGAATGATGTAAAGAGAAATACACGAAAAAAGGCCATTTTGCGGCTTTTTTTGCCGTCGCGTGGTCTGCGAGGCCGATTTTACAAGGGTTCTACGAATCCTGCCCCTAGGCCGCTGCCGCTGGGATCCGCCGGACGCCAATGGAGGACGCCCGTTGTGAAAGGAGCCGCCAGGCTGTTTTTTACGATGCGGAACCTCACCTTTCTGCCGGCGGCCGCCAGCGCGACGCGCACCGCGGCGTATAGCTTGAGCGGCGGCCCCCCGGCGCTGGTCTCTGGCTGGCCTTGCCCTTCCTGGCGGATCCGCAGTTGATTGACTACCAATATGCAAGCCTGGCAGCGGGCAGCGGCCGTCGCCATCCGGCGCAGAACCGAGCCCAAGGCGCGGCTGTAGAGTCCGCTGGCTGTCAGGGCCAGATCGGAGTCCAATTCAGCCTGCGGGATCAGTGCCGCAGCCGAATCGATCACGATCAGCTCCAGCACGCCGGAACCTGCCAGCCGGCACGCCATTTCACCTGCTGCCTCGGTTGAATCCGGGGCCGCGACAGGTAGCCGGCTTAGATCTACTCCGAGCTCGGATGCGAACCCTGGATCAAAGCAATGATCGGCGTCGATCCAGGCGGCTGCGCCGCCGCCGCGCTGCAGAGAAGCGGCGATCTGCAGTGCCAAGGCGGTTTTGCCGCAACTGGCGGGCCCAAAAATTTCCACGATTTTTCCCCGGGGGAGCCCGCCAATTCCTAAAGCTTTATCGAGCGAAGCAAAGCCGGTGGAAACGGTGGGAACGCCGGCCGTCAGCACGTAACGGGGGGCCGCCACCGGGCTTCTGCCCGGCGCAATCCAGCAACCAGGTGCCAAACCTTCCGCGGCATGGCGCTAACGCCGGGCCGGAACCGGACGCGGAGAAGCGTTCACGTGCGGAGCGCCGTCTGCTGCTACCGCGTTGGGAGCGGGAACCGCCTCCGGCTTGATCAGCCCCAGAGCCTGCCGCAATTCCTGGTCGATCTTCTGGCGAATGTCCAGGTTGTCCCTCAAGAACTGGCGGGCGTTTTCGCGGCCTTGGCCGATGCGCTCGCCTTTGTAGCTGAACCAAGAGCCACTCTTCTCGATTACGTTCTGCGCCGATCCCAAGTCGATCAGGTCGCCTTCCCGCGAGATGCCCTCGCCATAAATAATGTCGAATTCGGCTTCCCGAAACGGCGCCGCAACTTTATTCTTCACCACCTTCACCTTGGTGCGGCTGCCGACGACCTGTTCGCCATCCTTAATCGTGGCAATGCGGCGAATATCCAGGCGCACGGAGGCATAAAACTTAAGCGCCCGGCCGCCGGTGGTGGTTTCCGGACTACCGAACATCACGCCAATTTTTTCCCGGATCTGATTAATAAAGATGAGGCAGGTTCGGGATTTCGAAACCACGCCGGTGAGCTTGCGCAGCGCCTGCGACATGAGCCGCGCCTGCACCCCCATGTGGCTATCGCCCATTTCCCCTTCCAGTTCCGCCTTCGGAACCAGGGCGGCCACCGAATCCACCACCAGAACGTCGATTTGCCCGGATGCGATCAGCGCTCCCGTGATCTCCAGCGCCTGTTCGCCATAATCGGGTTGCGAAACCAGCAGGTTGTCTACGTCCACCCCGAGCTTTTTCGAATAGACCGGATCGAGGGCGTGCTCCACATCGATGAACGCCGCCATGCCGCCCTTCTTCTGGGCCTCGGCAATCACCTGCAACGCGATCGTGGTTTTGCCGGAAGACTCCGGGCCAAAGATTTCGTTGACGCGCCCGCGCGGAAACCCGCCCACGCCCAGAGCCGCATCCAGGGAAATCGATCCGGTGGAGATCACCGATACCGGAACAATAGCGTCCTTCGCCCCTAACCGGAGGATCGATCCCTTGCCAAACTGTTTCTCGATTTGGCTGAGGGTATTATCCAGGACGCGCGCGCGTTCCTTTTCGTCCATGTTGCGCTGTAACTCCTGTTCTTAAACGCTCATTGTACCGCGCCTTGTCGGAAAAGCCGTGCGGAAAATCCGCGGTCGTAGCTGAGCGGCTCCAGCTCCCGGACAAACCATCCGGCTGAAGCTATGATGTTGTGGGCTGAGCCGCCAATTATTCTCAGCCGGCACGCGCCAGCTTTTCGAGGCGCAACCGTTAAGGAATGATGATGGCCCGAGGCGCCCCGCCATTAGGGTGAAGCCGCGTTCGGCTCCATGATGGGCTCAATGCGTCTGCCGTGTGCAATCGGGCAAACAGTTGCCGGCTCGGCCGGGTATTCGACAGCGGCCGCCGGTTACTGGGGAACGGCGCGCGCACAAATCGAGCTTCCCGCGCCGTTAGATCGGGGCCGCGCCGCCAGGCGGCTGTCAGATGCAAGCGGGGGGACCGACGGCAGTCGGTCACAACAGGAAGGAACACGGGGATAGCTGGGCGTATGATGCCGGGCAGACCGCGGGCGGCGACAGTTGAAACCGCCGCATCAGTGGTGACGCCAGCGCCTCGCCTCCCGAGACGCAGGTGAGCAAAACAACGGAAGATGAACGGAACCATGGGCGCAAGTGAACTGCCGGTATTGCGGCCGAATACAGCCGGAATAGACATTGGCGCAACGGAAATCTACGTCGCCGTTCCCACTGGCTACGCGCTGGGCATTGAGGTGACCAATGCAGGCGGACATCCCAGATGACAGCATGCCGGAGCCGTATCGGGATTCGTCAGCCTGAATACGGTTTGGCCAGACCAGAAGGCGGCGGTGGTGGTGTTAGCTAACCAGGACGGATCGCCTGCCCCGGGAGATATCGAGCGGCAACTCGCCGTGCTACTCCAGGCGCGGGCCGACGATCCGGATGACGCGCAGGCGCTCAGCAAGGTTCGGCGGATTTTCGACGGCTTACTTGAGGCTAAGATTGACCGCAGTCTGCTTCTACGAGGAGAAATGACTTACCGGCATTTCGAAGTAAAGTTCAAAGAGAAGGCGCTGGGCCTGAGTACTCTGGAGTTGCCGGGCGGTAAGCTGGCAAGAGCCTGAGCAAGCCGGTCGACGCGGTACTAGGCGGATGGCAAGTGAATGCGCTCTTCACCGTTCACAACGGCTTCCCATTCGAGGTCACGGCCACTGACAATTCCAATACGCGTTCCGGCAATGCGCGCGCGAACTGCATCGCTCCCGCACACGTGTTGGGCGACCTGAACAGTCCGCTCGGGGGCTATCAATTTTGGGATCCTTCCAGCTTTACGCAGCCGCCGGTGGGCACACTAGGGAACTGTGGCACCGGAGTCATTCGCGGCCCCGGAATGACGGAGGCAGACCTGGGTCTCTCGAAACTCTGCCCCGCATTCATTCCCGCTGTTCGTCCAGTGCCAATCCCCCCCAAGATTTTTGCATCCTTGCCCATACCCGACAATTCCTATATAGTTAAGGATATATCTCTATGAAGGCCAGTAACCGCCTCTGGCGGGACCGTCTCCAGTCTACCTTGCCCCAGCCGCTCGCTGCTGAAGTGGAAAAGTACGACAACGAAGTCCAGCTCAAGAAGCACGGGAAGATCGACGACAAAATATTTGCGGAAACCCGGTTGCGTCGCGGTTCATATGGCCAGCGGTATGACAATGGCCAGCGGCACGATGGCAAGGAAACGCGCAAGCTCCGTTATCCCAGCGACAACACTAAGGGCCCCGGCACCATGTGGGATGCGCCTGGGATGCAGCGCATCAAGATTCCCTTTGGCGGCCTGAACGCGGCGCAGCTCGAAGTGCTGGCCGAACTCGCCGAGGAATACTCCGACGGCATCGCCCACGTCACCACCCGCCAGGATTTCCAGCTTCACTTCATCCACATCGAAGACGCGCCCACCATTATGCGGCGCCTGGCGGCCGTCGGGATCACCACCCGCGAAGCCTGCGGCAACACGGTCCGCAACGTTACGGGCTGCCCGATTGCCGGCGTCTGCCGCACCGAGGCTTTCGATGTGACGCCGTATGCCAAGACTCTGGCCTACTATCTGCTCGGCCATCCCGATACTCAGGAATTCGGCCGCAAATTCAAGATTTCGTTTTCCGGGTGCGCGGAGGAGGCCTGCGCGCTGGCCCATCTGAACGATATCGGCCTGGTGGCGAAAGTTCAGGACGGAAAGCGCGGCTTCGCCTTCTATGTCGGCGGAGGTCTGGGTACGGTGCCGCAGCAGGCCAAGTTGATGTCCGAATTTGTGCCCGAAGAGGAATTGCTGCCGCTGGCACAAGCCATCGGGCTGGTCTTCGCCCGGCTGGGTGAGAAGAAGAACCGCAACACCGCTCGGATGAAATTTCTGATCCAGAAAATCGGCCTGGAGGAGTTCAAACGGCTAGTCGCCGAGCAGCGCGCCGCCCTCACGCCAGATCCGCGCTGGACCGATTACCTGAAGGACATCCCCGCCTGGCGCGAGGAACCCCGCAAACCGGGCGCGCTGCTGCAAATCTCCGGTCCGCGGGACGCCGAATTCGAGCGCTGGCGGCAGACGAACGTTTATGCGCAGAAACAGGCCGGGCACGTGACGGTCACCATCACCCTGCCGCTGGGAGACATCACCGCCGATCAACTCCGTGCCCTGGCCGATATTGCGCGGCGCTACACGAAGGAAACGCTGCGCACCACGATGGAGCAGAACATTGTGCTGCGCTGGGTGAGCGAGGCCGATCTGCCGGCTCTCTACGCGGAGTTGAAGACCGCCCACCTGGCGCAGGCGGGCGCCGGCACGATCGTCGATGTGGTTTCCTGCCCCGGAACCGACACCTGCAAGCTGGGCATCTCCTCCTCGCGCGGCCTGGCCGCCGAACTGCGCTCGCGGCTGCTGGCCAAGGGCTACGAACTCGATGAGGCAGTGCGCGGCCTGCACATCAAGATCAGCGGCTGCTTCAATTCCTGCGGCCAGCACCATATCGCCGACCTCGGGTTTTACGGGGTCAACCGCAATAAAAACGGCTACACCGTGCCGCATTTCCAGGTTGTGCTGGGCGGCATGTGGGAGCAAAACGCGGGCGCTTACGGGCTCGCGATCGGCGCGGTTCCCTCGAAGAATATTCCCGAGACGGTGAACCGCATTACTTCCCGCTATCTCGAGGAGCGCCAGCCGAACGAGACTTTCCACGCCTACGCGAAGCGCGTCGGCAAGGCGGCTTTGAAGACCATGATCGACGATCTCACCTTCGTCCCGGCTCACGCCCTCGATCCTTCGATGTACGTGGACTGGGCCGACGCGCGCGAATACACCATCGGCGATATCGGTGTGGGCGAATGCGCGGGCGAAATCGTCACGCCAATCGAGTTCCAGTTAACGGCCTGCGAGCGGGAGGCCTTCGAAGCGCAGCTTGCCCTGGAAGATGGCGATGCGGTGCGCGCCTCGCATGTGGCCTATGAATCGATGCGCAATGCCGCCAAAGCGCTGCTCGACTGGCGCATGATCCCGCACGGCCACACACCGGACGAGATCGTGGAGGCATTCAAAAAGGCCTTTTATGAAACCGAGCTGTTCTTCGATCCGTTCGTGGGCGGCAAGTTCGCGCACTATTATTTCGCGGCGCACGCGCGCCGGCAGGATGCCGCCGATTCCGAACAGGCGCACCGTCTGGTGGAAGAAGCGCAGCTATTTATCGAAGCCGCGCACGCCTGCTACGCCCGTTTGAGCAACACCGCGCAAATCGTGGCCGCTTGAAATAGCCGCTTGAGATAATGGATATCCAACATTTTCGTGTGAAATTGTTTGCTACGCCGGACAGCCATCCCCGCCTCGGAGATGCCATTCCGGTATTTCATCGCTGGATCCAGGAGAACCGGGTCCCGGAAATGGCCATCGACGTTGCCGATTACGAACATGTCCCGGAAGGCCCCGGAGTGATTCTGGTGTGCCACGAAGCGATTTACGGGCTGGATGAGGGGAAGGGAAGACTGGGCCTGGTTTATAACCGGCGCGCCGTGCTCGATGGTTCCGTCGAAGACCGGCTGCGGCAGGCGGTGAATGCGGCCGAAAGCGCCGCCGCCATTCTCGAGGAGGAGCCGGAATTTGCCGGCCGCCTGCGCTTCGACCGCAATGCCTGGGAGGTGGCTGTCAACGACCGCGCGCTTGCGCCCAACACGCCGGCCACCTGGGACGCGCTTACGCCTACGCTCCGCCAGGTCTTCGATTCCATCGTCGGCGCCGGCCGCTATTCGCTCACCCCGGCCCGCGATCCGCGCGAGTTGTTCACCGCCACTGTCGCCTTAGCTTAGCCGGGCTTACGAGTGCGAAGCCGCGATTCCCAGGCCGCGATCGTCCGGAAGCGGTTGCATGCTATCGTTCGTAAGTGATGCGCAAACTGCAACGTGTCCTCATCAGCGTGACGGATAAGACCGGCATCGTCTCGTTCGCGCGCGAACTGCACGCACTCGGTTCGGAAATTGTATCCACCGGCGGCACTGCGCGCATGATCCGCGAGAGCGGCGTGCCGGTCACCGATGTTGCCGACGTTACCGGGTTCCCCGAAATGCTCGATGGCCGCGTGAAGACGTTGCACCCCAAAATCGCCGGAGGCATTCTGGCTATGCGCGACCGCGAAGATCACATGCGCGCCCTGGCGGTTCAGGAGATTACGCCCATCGACATGGTGGTGGTGAACCTATACCGCTTTGAAGAGGTCGCCGCCAAGCCCGGCGCGCGCCTGGAGGAATTGATCGAGAACATCGATATCGGCGGGCCGAGCCTGATCCGCGCCGCCGCGAAAAACTACCAGGATGTGGCCGTCGTGGTTTCGCCGGAAGATTATGACGGCATCCTCGCGGAACTCCGCGCCAATGGTGGCGCGGTCTCCCGCGAAACCAGGTGGCGTCTCGCCCGCAAGGCATTTCGCACTACCGCGGCTTACGACGCCGCGATCAGCGCCCGGCTTGATCGGGATAACGAACCATCGGCTCTGCCCGGCGCTTTGAATTTGCACGTTCCCAAGCTGCTGGATCTGCGCTACGGCGAAAACCCGCACCAGCAAGCCGCTCTCTACGGCAATGCCGGAGCCGGCATCGCGGGCGCGGAGCAACTGCAGGGCAAGGAGCTTTCTTATAACAACCTGGTGGACCTCGATGCCGCCTGGCAGCTTGCCTGGGAATTCGATCGGCCCGCCGCCGTGATCATCAAGCACACCAATCCGTGCGGCTGCGCCGAACAGGATGCGCTCGCTACCGCGTACGCCAAGGCTTTCGAATGTGACCCGGTATCGGCCTATGGCGGCGTGCTCGGTTTCAACCGCACCGTCGATGAAACGACCGCGCGCCAGATAGCCGGGACGTTCATAGAAGCCATCGCCGCGCCGGATTATTCAGCCGAAGCCCTCGCGGTGCTCGGGGCGAGGAGGAACCTCCGCCTGCTCCGCGTGACGCCTGGCCTCGACCATTTGGTAGTGAAATCGATCTCAGGCGGTTTCCTGGCGCAGACGGCCGACGATGCCAAGCTGGATCGCGCGCGTGCCGAAGTGAAATCCAAACGCGCGCCCACCGGCGAGGAATGGCAAGCGCTCGAATTCGGCTGGAAAGTGGCCAAGCATGTGAAATCGAATGCCATCGTTTTCGCGCTCCCCGGCCAGGCGGTCGGGGTCGGGGCGGGCCAGATGAGCCGCATCGATTCCGTGAAGATCGCCGCCATGAAAGCCATGCTGCCGCTGGCCGGAACCGTGGTTGCTTCCGACGCGTTTTTCCCTTTCGCCGATGGCGTGGAGGAGGCAGCCAGGCACGGCGCGACTGCATGCATTCAGCCCGGCGGCTCCGTGCGCGATCCGGACGTGATCGCCGCGGCTGACCGCTTAGGCCTCGCCATGGTCTTCACCGGCATCCGCCATTTCCGCCACTAGTCGTTAGCAAACACTCCCAGCAACCGTGGCCCCCCATTTTGCCAGCGGTCGTGCCACCGGTTGAGATCCAGCCACAACCGCCGCCCGTCGCTTCGCACCGTGATCAGGCCGTCGCGGTCGGTACGGAAGACCGCCGCATGGTGCTCTTCCAGCCGCTCGATCACATCCCGGTTCGGATGCCCGTAGCTGTTATCCGTTCCCACCGAGATGATCGCGAACTGCGGCCGTGTGGCATCCAGAAAGGGTTCGGTGCTCGAAGTCTTGCTGCCGTGGTGCGCCACTTTCAGCACGTCCACCGGCGAAAGTTCGTTGTCTTCCAGCATGCGGCGTTCGATGGGCCGCTCCACATCGCCGCTGAGCAGGAACGCATGGCGCCCGTAGCGCAGCCGCAGCACCAACGAATCGTTGTTTTTGGGAGTATCGGAAGGAACGTAATCGGAGGGCGGCGCCAGCACATCGATTTGCGCTCCCCCTATCGCGATGATACGGCCGGCGGAAAGCGGAACAATCTTCGCGCCGATCCGGGCCGCTTTCCGGCGAACTAAGTCCAAGGTGGGCGATTCGGGAGTGGCGCCGGTCCAGATTTCCTTGGGATGGAAATCTTCCACCAGGGCGGGCAACCCTCCCACGTGGTCTTCGTGCGCATGCGTCAAAGCGATCACGTCGATGTTGCGGATAGAGCGGGTCCAGAGATAAGGCGCAACCACGTCCTCACCCATATCGAGCTGCGAACGTGTCTGCCGCCCGAACACCGGAATGCCGCCGCCATCCACCAGCATGTGTTTCCTATCCGGGAACGTGACCAGCAGGCTATCGCCCTGTCCCACGTCGATCGCGGTCATTTCCAGTTGGCCAGGGTAGCCCACGGGCTCGAATGGGTGCCAGACCAGTAGTGCCAGCAGTATCGCCGTGACCGCGATTATGGCAGTGCGCAGCCAACGCGAAGGACGGCGGTACGTGAGAGCCGTGGCGATGGTTGCTGCGGTGAGTGCCACGCCCAGCCATAGAGGCGGCGTAGGGATGCGCCAGTTCGGTTCCATAGCCGCATGCCAAGCCACCACTGCTTTAGAAATGTTCAGCAGCCAGGCTGCCGCCATGGCTGTCCAATGCCAGCCGGTCACCACCGCCGCGAAGCCCACCGGCAGGGCGATACCCATCAGCGGCACCACCAACGCATTCGCCGATAGCCCGGAAAAGCCCACGCGATGGAAGTACACCACCATAGGCAGCGCCAGGCCGAACTGCGCAATCGCGGAAGTAAGTGTGATGTCGTAGAAGAAGAAAATCGTGCGCGCGGGAAACGTGATCGCCACGCCAGCCAGCCGCCGCGGCAAACGCGTCGCCAGCCACAGCGTTTCGGCCAGCAGGCGCATTTCCACGCGAAATTGCGCCACCCGGGGCGCCAGGTGAATGTCGCGCGCGGTATCCTCCAGTCCCGCCAAGCCGCGCGCCAGCGGCCCGGAGCTTGCTTGAATGATGGGCGTGGCGAACGCGCCTAAAAAGGCCACGGCCAGAAAGGTCAACTGGAAGCTGGCGTCGAAGAGTTGCTCGGGGTCGAGCACCAGGAATCCCATCGCCACGGCCGCCAGAAGATTGAGCGCCCGGCGCCGCCGGTAGAAGTAGCCGCAAATCAAAAACAGCGTCAATCCAGCCGACGAGCGCACACCGGGGGCTTGAAAACCCGTCACCAGCGCATACAGCCAGCACATGCATACGGTCGCCACGCGCGCCAGGTTCTCCGGCAGGAAACACACGCGTAGCAGGAACAGGAAAAAGGCGGCCAAAATCGCCATGTGCGTACCCGAGATGACAATCACATGAAAGGTTCCGGTCGAACGGTACACTTCTGTCCAGACGCGCTGCAGTTGATAATTCTGGCCGATCAGCAGAGCCTGCATCATGCCGGTCTGGTAGAGATCGCCGTGGTAGAGCTGCGCAATGCGGCCGAGCGCCGCTTGCCGCAGATCCATGATGGCCTTTTGAAACGGCGAGCCGCACCGCCCTGGCAGAACCCGCAGCGTGTGCGCTGCCCCGGAGGCAGTCCAATAGATCTGCTGCCGCGAGAGAAATCGTCGATAGTCGAATGAGCCCGGGTTGCCGAAGTTGCGCGGCTTGCGGATGCGGGCGTCGAGTTCGATCCGCTGGCCGTAGTGGAGCACCGGCAGCGATTCGTTGTCTCGCGTGTACAGCGTCACTTGCGCGCGGGCGTGCGGTTCGAGTTCCAGGATGAAGCGTTCGCGCTCGCCCGAAATAGCGGGTGGTTCCACCACGCAGCCGCCCAGGATAACGACTTCGCGGCCCTCCACATCCAGTTCCGGCGCGGGCCCGGGCATATGGACTACGTCGATCAGGATGCCAGTGAAGAAGAAGCCCAGGCACGCGCAGGCGCCGGCAAGCCCGCGGGCTTTGCGCCAGATGGCCACCAGGCCGAGCAGCAGAAACGCTGCAATCACGCCCAGAAGTTCCCATTTGCCGAACGGCACGTACCGGGAGAGAACGATCCCGCCGGCGATGGCAGCCAGCGGCCCGATTAGCGGGTCATTCACCGGAAAGGCGATTGTAGCAGCCTGCGCCGCGAATTACCTGCGAGCATATGTTCCGGAGCGGGACGCCGCTGGAGCCGTCTGCGGCTTCTGGGATTTCGCCGTCTTCTTGCCGGTTTTCCCCGTGTCATCCGGCCCCGGATTGATGATGTACGTCTTCTCGTTCTGATCCCTGGTAATCACATTGACCGTATCCGCTTTGGCGAGTTGCAGAGTGTAGGCCGGAGCTCCCGTACCAACCGCCTCTTGGCGGGTTACCGTAAATAGGAAGTAATGAACCAGGAGGTTATCGGAAAAGGTAGTCTTCTTCCAGAACAGGATGGTGCGGGTGCTGGAATCGATACCGGCGGAATCAATCTTCATATCGAGTATAACCGGAAGCTTATTCACATCAGTTACGTTCAGCGCATCCCACAGGGTCTCGGCGACCGAAAGCTTTGAGTACAGCGACGGCCCTTTGTCCGCAGCCAGATATGCGTCCCGCATGGCCTGATAGTAATCAAGCGCATCCTGAATCAATTTTCTCTGGGCGTCGGTTATGTCGGGTTTGAACAATGCGCGCACCTTCACAGCTTCCTTGGCGGCTGCTGCCCAAAGGGCGGCGAACGAGCGACTATAGGGAGCCTCGCCGCATTCAGGCAGGGACGACGCAGCAGCCGGTGCGAGATAAGCCGGTATAATCGAGTCCGGCCTCGCCTTGAGGAACGCGGCAATCAGCGCGTTGTTGTCGATGGTGAACGCCTGTCCCTGAATGGCATATGCCGGTGTCACCGCCCCGAGCAGCGCCGCCAACCCGGATGCTGCCGTGCCTGCCCCCGACAGCACATCGGCGGCAGCTTCGGCGCTTACGAGATCTGACTCCGCCCGAGCGCACAGGCGCCGCAGTACGTCTTTGGCTTGATCCACCGCGCTGGGATACATCGGCAAAGTCCCAAATGTCTGGGGATCATAGAAAATCACCTTGCGGTCCTTCAAGGTTTCGGAGTTGGTGTTATTGATAGCAGTCACCACTTTGTCCAAATCCGCATATGCCGACGATGTCGGCACTACGAACGGGCCGTTTCCGCTGGCCGATGATGCCGATTGCGCAAAGCCCGGCATGAGGAACGGCAGCCATGCCGCTGCCAGCACACTAAGTCTCTTCATATCGAAATCTCCTTTTTGAACTGAATCGAATCTTGTTCTGATGGAATCTGGCCGCCGTCTATAGCTTGCGGAAAGGCCCGGTCCGCACGAGGCGAACCGGGAGGCCTTCCACCTGCTCGGGCAGGCCGGTGACGACTTCCGGTTGATCGGAATCGATATGAATGACGAGGAGATAGTTCCCCGCGGCATCCTTTTCGATTCCTACTCCGCTCACTCCGGGCAGCTTCAGAAGCCGGGTTGCGTGGCGGCGCTTGATGGTGCTGGCTTCCTCTTCCGACAGCATGGGAACTCAGATTCCATGCTACGCCAATGTGACATTCAGCGCTGCCAGCACTTGCGAGATGTGATTGGCCAGCGTATGGCTGGCAGACCCGGCGAATAACAGCCCGACGGCGGCATTCGAATTCCGCTCGACAATCAGGGACCCCGAATCCCCGTTATCGCTGAACTGACTTCCGTTCATGCCGACGACGACAATCTGGCTTTCGAAGGTGAATGTGCCGGTTTCATACTGAACGCTAACGTCGGTGTCGATACTGGCGACCTGGCCGGCCGTGAAACCGGTGGTGCGGCCGGATTTCTGCACAGCCATATGGATTTGCGCGGCGGCGACGCCGGCCGGCGGCCCCATTTCCAAAATGGCTTTGGAGACTTGAGCGGGGTCGATCACCTCGGCGATGGCGCAGTCCACGGTATTCGCGGCATTCGCTTGAAGAGGGATGAACCGCGCCAAGCGCGCGATTCCATCCGTCGCGGGATTTCCGTTGTCCAGCAGTCCGGGTTGAAAGATCGGAGATCCGGCCGGCAGTTGGCCCTCGTCGGCCAGAACGTGGTTGTTACTGAGAATGTAAGTGCCGGCCGGGTCGCGAACCAGAGCGCCAAAGGTCCCCGCCATCAGGAACTGGCCGGTCGGATCCGCGAAACCGATAGAGCATCCCGGCTGCGCGGGGCGGATTCTGGTCTGGGGGTTCACCACGGCGGATGGCGTTGTCGCAGCCGCGAATTTGCGGAAGATTCCTACCTCTTCCACGTCCGTGGGTATGCCGTCGATCAGGCGCGGCAGCATGTGCGTGGCGACAATCCGGCTTTCCGGCAGCTTCGCCCGCACCAGAAAGCGGAGAGCCATGACGCCGGTGTGGCGGTTACCCGTGATTTTTTCGCCCACGCCCACACCCACCACGTTGAGATCGGGATTGGAACTCACGGCTGCAAATAGGGCCCGCGGGGAGGCCCTCCTGGCATTTCTCAGCAAACGGGAAGACCACTCGCGCTTGGCGCGGCGCACATCTTCGACACTATGAGCCGCGGTAGCGGTGAAGTGCCGTTCGGTGCCTTGGAATGACGAATTATCAGCCATAACTACCTCCTGATTTCCAAAGCGCAATTTTCTGGAGAAAAGTGCCAAGCTTGCGTCAGGCGGGCCTGCTCGCTCGCTGGAACTGGCGCCACGGGGTTTGACTCCACCGGCCGCCAGGTCTATAACAGGTCCTATCGCAAAGGAGATTCCCAAATGAGGAAAGCAATTCCCGCGTTTTTGATTCTTGCCTGTCTGGTCCCGGCGGGCGCCTGGGCCCAGGACCGTCTGCCGCCTATCCCGCCCGCGAAGATGACTGAAGTCCAAAAGAAGACCGTGGCCGAATACAAGGAGATCCGGAAAACCGATCTTACGGCCGGCCCTTTCGCCGTTCTGTTGCGCGACCCGGATTACGTGATTCCCGCGCTACAAATGCGGCTGCACAACCTGAACAACAGCGGCCTCAGCCGCAAGCTGACGGAAATGGCCATCCTGATCGCGGCGCGCGATTGGACGAACAACTATGAATGGAACGCGCACAGCACCCTGGCCGCGCAGGAGAAGCTGAGTCCCGCCATCGTGGAAGCAATCGCCCAGGGCCGGCGCCCCGAGCACATGGCGGACGATGAAGAGATCCTCTACGATTTCTGCACCGAACTACTGCACAACAAGAGTGTCAGCGACCCCACCTACGCCCGAGCTCTAAATAAGTTCGGCGAAACCGGCGTGGTCGAGGCGGCCAGCCTCGAAGGCTACTACACATTCTTATCGGCAGTAATGAATACCGCGCGGACATCTCTTCCCGCTGGCGCCAAGCCTGCCTTGGCCCCGTTCCCGGTGAACCGTTAAGGCCCGCTCCGAACCCCTACCCCGGGCGGCCGAAAAGACCAACCCGGCCGCCGCGCGGCTCTAAATAAGACGAACCCCGCACGCCGCAAGGGCGAACGGGGTCGTTTTGCTTTGAAAGAAAATTCAGGAGAGCCGTGAAACACAGCCCAAATTGCGGGCCGGTTCGGGAAGCCGCTTACCTCTTCGCTTCGACTTCGTCCCTCTTTACTTCTTCCGTTGGCTGTTCATCGCCCTTCAGGGCAGTCTTGAAGTTCCGGATTCCTTCCCCCAAGCCCTTGCCCAAATCTGCCATTTTCTTGCCGCCAAACAGCACAACTGCCGCCAGCACGATCAGCAATAACTCCTGAAAGCCCAGACCTCCTACGCCGGCGGTCTGAATGCCATCGGGTACCATACGGCCTCCTTCACAGAGTATTGTACCGGATTCAGTACGCTTTCGCTCGCGGCTGGCACCGGCGGCCCGAATTCAGGGCGCGCCGGCGCCGCCTATCTCGCCCGGCTACACAACAGCCCGGCGCGCTCGTAAGTTGCGTGAAAGGCCTAGTGGGCGCGCCAAAGGCTCCATTCGGCGATGGGTTTTGGCTTTCGCTGGGCAAGCGCCCCCTTTAGCACCATGCGCGTCCCGGAGTGCGCCACCTCCTCAGAAGAGGCGCAGAAATGCGGCGCAGAACGCCATGATAATAATGATCGGATCACCCGGCATGCTCCAAACATCGGCAGTTTCGCGCTTCGGGTTTAGAGTCCGGGTGGAAAATCCTGGCCGGGATCAGGCACCTTCGGCGGAACCTGCCCCCGCGGCAACTTCTATTTATCCTCCGCTCGGGCGCCAGCCAGAATCCCCTGTAAGCCGTAGTTGCCTTCCTGGCAGGCGTACTCGTAGAGGGCATCGCGCGATTGGCGCAGCGGAATCATCGCCGTCCAAGGTTTTACCCACGCGCCCGGATCGTCGATGGTGACTTCCCATTTCAAGCTGTTTTCGCCGGTGCGAGTGAATCGCTCGACCACGTGCAACTTCTCGCTCGATACGTTCATGAATGCGCCTGGCTTGTAGTTGGTCGTATCGACGACCAGCGTGTCGCCCTCCCAGCGGCCGCGCGGATCGCCAAGCCAGGTTTGGATATTCGCCGGCAAATGCGGGCGGCCATCCAGCGGGATCAGGCGCGTATCGTGAATCGTCTCCATCACGATGGCCACTTCATTGGCCGACTGCACGATCTGGAAATAGCTGTTATAGCCCGCCCCGAGGCGCGGTGAACCGAACGTGATGCAGCGCTCGCTCAGAGAGCGGTCTTCAGGGCCGGCATTGCGTTCCCGGTTGGCGGCGGCGGCCAGTTGTTTCTGGCGCGCCTCCGGCGTCATTTCCGGCAGCCGGCCATCGGGCGGATCGGTGATTAAAGAGGTCCGGTTGTCCCAATCCCGCTCGACGGTCCACACCGAGCTGTAATCGCCGGTTTGCCCGTCGGTGCTCTTGAAACCCGTCTTGGCGCCTTTCACGTTGGCCAGCACATTCACAAACACCTGGTCCCCGAAAGCCGCGTCCGATTGGCCATTGAAAAGTTCGCCGGCCTTTTGCTTGAGCGCGGCCACTTCCTGTTCGGTCAGATAGGCGCGGCCCGCCAGTTCCTTGGGCCGCTCGAGCGGTGTAGCGTTATTGTTTGCCCACACCCCCTGGAGATCCGGCTGTCCATCCGGAGTCTTCGATAGCTTCCAGGCGCCCGCCCCGTTTTTGGCGGCGTTGGCGGCGGGCTGGGCGGTGGCCGGTATTTGCGCTAGCGAAAGGAATACTCCGATCGCGGTTAAGAACATACGGTTTCCGAAACGCATCGTTCTCTCCCAATTGGGCCCTCCAGTTGGGTTACAGTATACGCGCCGCGAAAACCGATGAATAGGCTACCGCCTATCTGTGCGGAGCCAAGCTGTAGGTGCGGTCCCAAAACGGCATCGAACCGATGGGGTCGCCGGAAATCACGATTTCCACGCGCCGGTTTTCAACGCGGCCTTTCTCTGTGGCATTGGAAGTTTCGGGCCGCGCGTTGCCGAGGCCTTGACTGGTGACGGAGGCTGCCGGAAGTCCGCCGGCAACCAGCGCACTGCGCACGGCCGACGCGCGGTCGGACGAGAGCTGTACGGATCCTGCGGAGTCGGCGTTGCCCTCCACGGACACATGCAGGCCGGGATGAGAGGCGATAATCGCTGCCACACGATTCAGTTCGTCCGCGGCTTCGGGGCGCAAAGTCGCGCCGGTGAAATCCGCATCGCCCACTACCACGACCAGACCCCGCGGGGTGTCGCGCGTTTCCACTTCACCATTTAATCGCTCAAGCAACTGGCCGCGCACTTCCTTTTGCTGGTTTCCTAAAGCTTCTTGCGACGCGGCTGGCGGAGGCGGCGGGGCCGGCGCGCTGGCTACAGACTGGTATCGATCCGCCTTCACGCGAGCGGCGGCGGCATCCGACTGGGCACGTTGCAGTGCGGCGTTTGCCTGCTCGGCTTGCGCGCGGGCCGCATCGGCTTGCTCCTTGGCCCGCTGCACCTCCGCTAAAGCCTCGGCTTTGGCCTCTCTCGCTTGGGCTTTCGCCTGCGCCACCTCATTTTGCGCCGCCGCCAGTTGGTCCTCCTGTTTGCGCCGGCCGGCGATCACCCGTGCGTCTTCGGCCATCTCGGCCGCCTCGCGCGCATGCTGCACCACCAGATTGCTATCGGCCTTGCTGGCCTGAAGGTTTTGCGCTTCTTGCAGCGCGTGCCGCGCTTTAGCAAACGTGTTGGGTGCAAGCTGCCCCGCGTTATCGGCCTGCGCGATATTCACGGCGTTCTGCGCCTCGTACAATTCCAATAGCGCTTCGTATTGGCGCATCGAGACTTTGGGCGCGTTGCGTACGGCATTTTGCAGGCCCTGCTGCACATCGTACGTATAGCTGCCGCGCGGCAGCAACTCGTATTTCGCTTGAATGGGCTGCGTGCTCCCCAGTGTGTCGGGCCGGATGTGGTTTTCGAGCACCACCACGTTGCTCGGCTGGCGTACCGGCGAAAACGGCTCCGCCGTGACAATCATTCCAAACACCTGAAGATCCGTGGTGACGCGCAGGTGGCCGTGGTTCCCGGAATCGGCTACGATTTCGCCCAGGTTGTGCGGCGCGCCTTCCGGCGTGATGGCCCACAGTACGTATGTCAGATATTCGCGCCCGAATCTCGAAGGCGGCTCCAGATTATCGAAGCGGGCGTCGATCTCCGTCCGGCCGCGCTTCGATTCGACCGTGGCATCCCCTTTAGCATGGTCCAGCAGCACGGTTCCGCGAAAATCGATCTTGGTGGGTCCCGAGCGGTACTGATAATTCACGGCGTCCACGTTCCGATCCACCACGGTAACCTGGTACAGCGGCGCCGTATCCGGCTTGTTGGCAGGTTGTGGAGAGGACGGCTGGCTCACGGCCGGGAGCGTACACCATAGCCCTACAATGGCCAATTGGAAAAATGTACGTTTCATATCGCCTCCAGGCAGGAACTGTTGCAGCTTGATTGCCGTTTGCCAGAACACGTGCCCATTCGCACGTAAACTGGAAGTAAATGATTGCGCGATATACCCTTCCGGAAATGGGCCGGATCTGGAGCGACCGGAATAAATTTCAGCAGTGGCTGGAGGTGGAGTTGGCGGCCTCCGAAGCGCTGGCCGATTTGGGAGTTGTGCCGGCGGAAGCGGCGCGCCTGCTGCGCCAGCACGCCGGTTTCGATGTGGCCCGCATCTTCGAAATCGAAAATGAAGTAAAACACGACGTGATCGCGTTCACCACGGCCGTTGCGGAAACCATGGCGCGCGCAGGGCACGCCGAGGCCTCGCGCTGGCTGCACTATGGCCTGACGTCGAACGATATCGTAGACACCGCGCAAGCGTTGCAGTTGCAGCAGGCATCGGAGCTTGTGGTGCGCGGAATCGAAGCTCTGCGCACAGTGCTGGCGCGCCGCGCCCGCGAGTTTCAGCATGCCATCCAAATCGGCCGAACCCACGGCGTCCACGCCGAACCCATCACCTTCGGCTTGAAACTGGCCAACTGGTACGACGAGGCCGGCCGCGCGCTGGCGCGCATCTGCGCGGCGGCGGAAGAGCTGCGCGTGGGCAAGACGTCCGGCGCGGTCGGAACATATGCCCATATCGGGCCGGAAGTAGAGGAGCGCATCTGCGCACGCCTCAATCTGAAGCCCGCGCCGGTAACTTCGCAGGTGATCGCGCGCGACCGCCATGCCAACTTCGTCGCCGCACTCGCCTTGGCGGCCGCGCTCTGCGAGCATATCGCGCTCGAGGTGCGGCACTTGCAGCGCACCGAGGTCCGCGAAGCCGAAGAGTATTTCTCCCAAAACCAGAAGGGCAGCTCCGCCATGCCGCACAAGCGCAACCCGGTCACATCGGAACAGATCTGCGGCCTCGCGCGAGTCGTGCGCGCCAATGTGCAGGCCGCGTTCGAAAACGTGGCGCTGTGGCACGAGCGCGATATCTCCCATTCCTCGGTCGAGCGCGTCATCCTCCCCGATTCGACCATTCTGGTGGATTACCTGCTGGCCAAAACCAGGCAGCTTGTGGACAACCTGCTGGTCTATCCCGAGCGCATGCGGCGCAACCTCGAAATGACGCGCGGCCTTGTATTTTCCGGCCAACTACTGCTCGATCTCGCCGCCGCCGGCATGCTGCGCGAAGAAGCCTACCGGATCGTGCAGGCCCACGCCATGCGCGCCTGGGAAACCGAAGGCGATTTCCGCGCAGCCATCGAAGCCGATCCCGCAATCCGTAAGACGCTCGCGCCGGAACAGATCGCCGAAGCGTTTTCCGTGGAGCGCCAGCTGCGCAACGTGGATGCAATCTTCGAGCGGGTCTTCGGCGCCAGGCAAGTGCCGCGGCACGGATAGCGCCGGCAAGCGGCGCCTCCTGATCTGTCGTTTCTCAGTCGGAAGGCTCGTGGAAAGAAAAAAATGGCCCGGACCCACGCTGAACTGGATCCGGGCCTAGTGGGAAGAAATCCAAACCGGTTAGCGGTGTCCGTGCCCTCCGCCGCTGCTGTGTCCGCCGCCTCCCCCGGACCGCGGAGCGCTCCTCTGAAAACCGCCTGGCGCGCTTCGCGGAGCAGGCGAACCAAACCCGCCAGATCTTCCTTGGGGCGCGGGCGCGGCCCGGCTGAATCCACCGCCGAAACTCGGACGCGGTTCGGAGCGGGCGCCGCCAAAGCCGCCCGCGCCAGGTCTCTCGCGCACTACCGGTGGCGCTACTCGCAAAGGCTCTGGGTCTCTGGCCGCGCCGCCATAATTCTGTGCGCCGACGCTTCCAGGAGCCGCGGATCGTGGAGTCGCGGGACTCGCCTGGCGGGGCGCTGCATACGGCTCCCCAAACCGGCTGAACCCCGAAGCTCCCCCCGCGGGCGCACGCTCTCCCAGACTACGCCAACCGCCCGTGCCCTGCCTGTTCGCCGAAGGTTCCCCAAAGCGGCTCCAACCCCGGCCTGCCGGACTTGCGGCTGACGTTCCGCCGCCGAATGCTCGCTGCTGCTGCGCAAACGGAATCCGCTGTGCGGCCGGACTGGCCGTCGCTCCTCGATAAGAATAGACGCGGGGGGGCGCCGAACGTGCAATTGCCATCGCCGGCCGGTTCGAAAATCCCAGGTTGGCGCGTTCCGGGGCAATGGGCAGCGGTCCGTGGGCCACGCTCGCCCGGCTCAACTCGCTGGGTGCCGGCCGCACGAAATTGCTGAACCGGCCGCCGCGAAAGTCGGTCGCGCTCACCGCCGTGAAGCCATTCGTTACACGCGCGTTCCTGTACGTGTTGAAGATATTCACGCTGGCAAAACTCCGGTTATAGTAGCCGAAGTTCCCGTAATAACCTCTGCCCCACCAGGGATGCAGCACTTCATACGGCGCGAGCGGCACCCATCCCACATTGCCGAAACCGAATCCCAAACTGAATCCGCCGCCGCCAAATCCAAAAAAGGCCACCAGCGCTGGCGACCAATAGTGATAAACACCCAGCGCGCCCGGATACCAGCACCATCCGTACGGCGAAGCATAAAACCACCGGCCGTAGTGATACGGGGCCCATCCCCACGGGTCGTCGCTCACCCACGTCCACCCGTACCAATCGAGCCACACCCAACGCCCATACCGGTACGGCGCCCAGCCCGCCGCCACCGCCGGCTGCCAGACGATACCGTATTGCGGTACATTCACCCAATTGCCGTAGCCATCGAGCGACTCCGTTCCATAAACTCCCGGCGGCACGTACTGCTGGCTGGGCGAGTTCAGAATCGGCCGGTCGCGGCTGTCGCTCCACCGGTCCCATTCGTCCGGAGCGGGCGCCGGCACAATTTGAAATTCGGGGTCCGCCTGCGTCCCTCGGGCCAGCATCATCTGCCCGGCGTACACCCATTGCGAGCCGCGCGGCGTAAACACTTCCACGTTCCCCGACCGGGCCACAATCTGTGATTCCCCGCTGTCGCTCACCGAAATCCGATACGTGCCCGCTTGCGACGGCCGCACCGAAACGCTCGGCGTGTCGAGTTCCACATCCGCGCTGCCCGGCCGCAGCACACGATATGTCGCTGTTCCGCGCCCTAGCGCAATCTGGAAGCGGTTGGCTTCCACGTCGGTCATGGTGACGTCGGCGCCCCCGCCCAGCCGCACCAGATCCCCGGCATCGAATTCAATTTCCATTCGCGAATTCATTCCCGTCGAGATCCGATCATTGGTCATGACAGGCGCATTCACCACCGCCGCCACCCATTCGCCGGAGTCGCCGCGTTGGATGGAAGCGTCGCCACTCAGAAAACTGATTCGCGCCACGCCGCGCTGCAGGTCGTCTCCGGCGACTGCTGGCGCTCCGGGTGCTGCTCCCGGAGGTGGAGTGGGTGCCGGTACTTGCGCGATCGCTGCGGGTATGGCGGCGAGTATTGCCATCACCACCGCCGCTATGCACCGCTTCTTCATAACGCTTCCCGCCGTACCTGAGCATTACGGCTGCCAAATAGTATGTCCTATTGTTTTGAGCAGGTTACCCTTAGTCTCGAGTTGCGCCGCACTGGCCGAAAACCACCAGCGTGGCTGCCAGCAACCGGCCGTCCGGACACCCGTTCAGTTCACTGGATGAGATAAAGCGATGCGCTTTCGCTCCGGTGAAGTTCGGTCACGCCCCAAAAAGCGGCGTTTTCCCGCATATCATTCGCAAAGAAGTCCGTGTTTCGAACCAGCAAATAGCGAATCCCCTTTGCTTTCAATGCCAAAGTGGCGGCGCGGCGCAGCCCGCCGGGAGTATCGAGCGGCTCCGTTTCGCAGGAATCCGTGAGCGGAATCCAGCGGCCGCGCGCATCCAAAACCTCAACCTGCACTTTAGATCCTGGTTGCGTTGCCTCGTCCAGCCAGACTTCATCGATTACTTGCGTTTTCCCAAAATCCAAGGCCAAATACATTCCGTAACCCATCTGCTGCCAGCTTGACCAGCGGGTCGCGTACGAATTGTCGAATGCCAGCGGCGCATCCCACCCGTTTGGCCAGGCTTTCACCCGCCACCCCCCGGAACGCGCCAACTCATTGCCCTCGCGCCCTACATGCATCTCGTTGATACTCCAGAAGCCTGCGCCATCGCCCGTCTGCAACACGCGAACTGCGCGCGTGGCCACCGGAAGCAATCGGAATCGCTGCCGTTCCCTGGGAAGATAGCGGTTGTCCAAAGGCGCCGCCAGCACATCGGTCGCAAAGTTTCCCAAGGCCGATTCGTAGCCGAGGATGAACGTGCGATCCACATAAGCTTCGGCCACGGATGCGAGCGAAAAAATCCGCGCGCGCGGCGGAGTCACTCTTTCAATGAAAGCCTTGAGCGAGTAATCCTTCAGGTGTTCGTTGAGATATTTTGCGGTTGGCTGAATGCGCAGCGCCGCAGCCACGGGGACCCCGGTAATCCGCCACGCTGTACGGTCTGCATACCGCGACATCATCCCCGGCCAAGCCGCGATTCCGGCCATGAATCCAAGAGACACCAGTGCCCACGGTACACACTCCAGCACCATTCCGAGAGCTAGCGAAACAAATGGCAGCACCGGAACAAGAAACCGGGCCCCGGTATTAAGATAAGCCGGAATCCCGAATACGAGTCCAGCCAGCAGCAATTGTCGTCCGGCCGGGCGTCGCAAAGCGAGGAGGGAGATCGGAGCCAGGGCAAACACCGGACCGACAAACCCTCCGGTAACTCGCCCGTGCCATAGCAACTCCCGGGGAACGTCCCACCAATGCGCAATCCCTTCATAGTGTCTGAGGTCCGCAAGGTACATGGCTTCCATGCCGGGATGAACGTATGGGTTCGGAAACCAGCGGTTCGCGAAAGGAGCGAATGGATTTCCAACCCAGATCCAATTGCGCGCGATCCAGGGCAGAATGCCAACCGCCGCGGCCGCCGCCAAAATTGCCAGATTGCGGCCCCGCTCGCCTTTGGCCGCGCGCCACCAAACGAACCCGGTGGTGTAAGCCAGGCCGAGTACGGCCGTGTATTTCACGCCGTACCCGAATCCGCTGAGCAACCCAATCAAAATCAGCAGATTGGGCTGCTTCTCCTCATCCCATATCTGAAGCAGATAGAAAACCCCAAAAAGCAGCGCTGCCAGGCCAAGGTCGTTGTATGCGGAACTTCCGGCTCTCCCGACGACCGGCGAAGCCAGCACCAGCACGGCCGCAAAAAGCCCCGCTCGGGGGAACCCGAATCTCCTGCCATAACAAACCAGTAGCAGTGCTAAGGTAATCAGAAAAGCGAAGTGGACCAGTGCCGCGCTCGCATGCCGCCCGATCGAGTATGCGACCAGGAACAGCATCTCCATCCCCTGCGAGAGGTAGGAGTACATGCTCTGGTAGTCCCAGACAAAGCCGTGCCGTCGCCACATGCGTGCCACGTTGCCCATATGGTAGCCGCTGCCATCCGGGCTGGCTTCCGGCGCCAGAGCGTTCACAAAGTAAATTAGGAAAAGCACCGCAAGCACAAGAAATAAAACGGCATTACGTTCCGAGCCGCGACCGCCCGCAGCAGAACTGCGACCGTCAGGGAGCGGTCCCGCGCCTGTCCCCGCGACCCTGAAGCACACCCCCATCGCCACAACTCCACCCGCCACAAACACGCTCCAGTGCGCCGCACCCACCACGCACAGAACGAAAACCGCCAAGCTTAGTAACCCCGCTCCCGCTAGGAACCCGCACAAAGCCGATTCTTCCCAATACAGCCGCGGCTTTAGCCGTCCCAGCAAAATCCGGCCTAGCGCCGCTGAGACAGCCACGGTAAAAGCAGCGCCGAACAGAATCGCGAGCACCTGCCGCATTACTTTTGGAATCCCGCCTGAAATAGCTGAAAAGAAAGCTGTGCGCCATCTTCCGGCGAAACCCAGTGACGGTCGGCCTCGAAGGTCACGTGGAGATAGCGGCCAGGCGCCAACCACTCCGCCGGCACGGCCTGATCGATGACAAACTGCCCCGGGTGATCGCAGCGGATCGCGCCCAATTTGCGTCCGTCAACAAAATAGGTGACCCGAACCGGCCCGGTCACGCGGAACGTGACCTCCGGGATCGCGATCTGCGCCGTCAGTCGCCACGCACCCGCACTCCGCAACCGGAATCGCAACTCCGGATGCGCGAACGCCCATCGCCATGCACCGGGCATCGTGCCGATATCCCGCACGATGTAATCGTCCGCATCGGCGTCGCTCATCCTTACGGCAGCACTTACGCCTCCCGGATCCATACCCAAATTCAGCGACTGTTGCGCGGGAATCGCCAGCCAGCCCGCCTCCTGCCCGCACGCGCTCCATAGCAGGTTGAGCGCCGCGAGCGCGCAGGTTTTGCCCCAGGCCGCCATTCCGTATTTGACAGCATAGCGCCACTCGCCGTCCCCTCGCCCGTTCCCTGCCATAATGCGATTGCGTTACAGTGAGAAGACTCTGGAGGTGACGTATGTTGCCCCGCTTTTGGCGGCTCAGGTGTCTGTTGCTGGCCGCTTTTGCCGTCCTTGCCAGCCTGGCTTTTCTGGCATCGCGCTCCCAAGCCAATCCCGAGACCGTGCGCATCGTGGCGCCGGGAGTCTGGTTCCGCGAAGGCGATCTCGATCAGGGCCACTCCAACAACATCATTATCGAGATGAAAGATTACATCATCGTCGTCGACGCCAATTATCCCAGCGGCGCCCGCGCCGCCATGGCCGATGTGAAACGCATCTCCTCCAAGCCCGTCCGCTACGTTTTCGACACCCACCACCACGGCGACCACATCTACGGCAACGTGCTCTGGACCCAGGCCGGCGCCACCACCCTCGCATTCCAGGGCGTTGCTGAAGAGATGAAGCGCTTCGAACCGGCTCGCTGGCAGGCCGCCATCAAAGAGCGCGAGGACGTAGCCGATCTCCACCTGGACGGCCCCCAGCCTCCCCAGCGGGATATCCACGAAGAGACTTTCGTCCTCAGCGATGGCTCCCGCAAAGTCGAGTTCCGGCATTTCGGCTGGGCGCACACCCGCGGCGATGGTTTCGTATATCTGCCCAAGGAACAGGTGTTATGCACCGGCGATGTAGTGGTCAACGGGCCTTATAACAGTCTTGACGACGCCGATATCGAGAACTGGCCCCACGTCCTCCATGCCGCCGAAAAATTAAAGGTGAAATACGTCCTTCCGGGCCACGGGTTGCCCGGCGGCCGCGAACTCCTCACCGGCCAGGAGCAGTTCCTCACCGAACTGTTCCAAGCGGTGAAGGACGGCGTTTCCAGCGGCAAAAATTTAGAGGAGCTGCAATCCTCCATTCAGCTCTCGATGGCTGTTACTCCCTGGGTAGGAAACAGTCTGAAAGAGCAGATTCAGGCGGCGTACCTCGAAGCCAGCGAACACAAACGGCGCGGCGAAATCACGAATTAAGTGGGGCAGGCGCTTCCGCCTGCCAACCGCGCGCAGCGCGGCCGTTTCGGTTGCGGCTCCGCGGGGCGGCGGAATTCACCGCGGCACCGGCGGATCGGCCACTTCGGTCCCCAAGCCGGCGTATTCGTCTTTCACTTTCGTGACTTTCTCTCCCACAAACGTTACGAATGTGATCTTTCCCGGCGGGTTGCCATAAACCCAGGATTCTTCTTCCACGCCTTCTTTGTTCGTCTCGCGGGATTTGTGAACCGGTCGGCCCACGGCCAGAATCACCTGTTCTCGAGTCATCCCCACAATCACCCGTTTCTCCTGCACGGCCTGTTTCATTTCCGGCGTGAGCGTATCCACATACAACTCGGTGGCGGTGCGCCGTTCAAAATCCAGAATCGGCGCCAGCATCTTCTTCACGTCCGATGCCTTCATCGGCTCGAGCGGCTTATGAAACAGGATGGCAATATAGGTCCCGCTAGCCGCGTTGGAATCGCCGGGATAGCCCGGCTGACCCACCGGGCCGACGGTCCCTCCCATGCCCACCTGCACGTGGTCGTACCAGTGCCCGCCCTTCTTCAGGCCATGGTTGATTTCGAGCACCAGCTTGTCTTCGTCGATGCTGATCTTGGTGATCTGCACCGAATCACCGGAACGCGCGGCGGGCCCGCTTTGCCTGGCCAGCTCGGCCCACGCGTTTTTATCCCAGGTCCCATCGGCGTTGAACTCCAGCGGTTTTTTGGATCGCGGCAGCAGCACCTTGGCCGTGGCATACTCCGCTACCAAGCCGCGGGTCAACTCGATTTTGTCTTCCACCTTCAGGTCGTTGGCCAGACCCAGTGAAGGCAACAGACTCAAGCAGGCGAGGATGACGGTGGCTCGCATAACGCTCCCTCGGCGGACGAACTCGCAAGCGGCGAACTCTGCCGGTCCAGTGGAGCGAACTGAAGATAAATGAACAGCAGAACCAGCACTCCGGAGGTCAGTACGCTGGCTTCCGGACCGTACGCGCCGCCGCTCCACAACCCTCCAACGGTCCACTCCATCTCGTGGCCCGTAACATTCATTCTAAGCCCGCTCAGGTTGGCGCCAAACAGGGGCAGTGTAAAGTTCCAACCGAAGTGCAATCCGATCGGTAGCCACAGGTCCCGGCTGCGCAGAAATGCGTATCCGAACAGGATGCCGAATCCGGCGGTGTTGGCCAGGCCGAACCAGGATGCGTTGGGGTTGCTGGCGTGCATCAGAGCAAACACTGCGCCCACCGTGAACACCGCTGCATGCCGCCCTAAAGGCCCTAGCAGAGCCTGAAAAGCGTAGCCCCGAAACAGCAGTTCCTCTCCAGTCGCGCCGGCCGCCAGCAGCACGATCGTGAAGGGAATCGTACCCAGGGACGGCGCCGCCTTTGCCGGGACGAAATGCGCCATCCCCACCGCCAGCGGCAGCCCCAAAACCAGGCAGGCTGCGGCCGCTCCGCCCGCAATTCCGCAGCCCGCGTTCACTACCGCCGCCCGGTTTCCATACAACCCGGCCATCCAAAGCGGCCGGTCTTCATAGACGCGCAGCGCCATCCAGTTCGCGAACAGAGCCGCCCCCAGTATGCTCAGGGTCACTCCCCCCAGGGCGCCCAGCGGGCTTAGCACCCAGAAAAATACGTTCTGCGCCGCCCAATACGTCACTGCGTACACCCCCACTGAGATGGCGATGCGCATCGGGTCCTTGCGTGGAGGCATACTGATATCTTCCCTTATGTCAGGACGCCTCTACGTGGTTGCCACCCCCATCGGCAACCTCGAAGACATCACCTACCGGGCCGTGCGCGTGCT
Source organism: Bryobacteraceae bacterium (assembly GCA_035294665.1). GTDB lineage: Bacteria > Acidobacteriota > Terriglobia > Bryobacterales > Bryobacteraceae > PSRJ01. Next base: position 67,980 of record DATGKM010000215.1, read on the forward strand.
GCGCGAGGCCGCTCGCATTGCCTGCGAAGACACCCGCCAGACGCGCAAGCTGCTCGACCATTACGGCATTCAAAAGCCCACCATCAGCTACCACGAGCACAACGAAACCGAGCGCGCCCTCGAATTGGTGGAACTGCTGCGCGCCGGCGAGGCCATCGCGCTAGTTTCCGATGCCGGTGTGCCGCTGGTCTCCGACCCTGGCTACCGCTTGGTGCGCGCGGCCATTGAAGCCGGTATTCCTGTCGAGCCGGTTCCCGGGCCCTCAGCCGCGCTGGCGGCCCTGAGCGCCTCTGGATTGCCCACCGACGCGTTTCATTTTGGCGGCTTTCTGCCTTCCAAGCCGGGACAGAGAATTCATGCGCTGGAACATCTGGCCGAAGAGCAGGCCACTTTAATTTTTTTCGAAGCGCCGCACCGGATTATCGAAACACTCGAAGCGGTGGAAAAGGTCCTAGGACTGCGTCCCGTGGCGGTCGCGCGCGAACTGACAAAACTTCACGAAGAGTTCCTCCGCGGCACGCCCGCCGAAGTGCGCAATCAGTTGCTGGCGCACGATGCCATCAAAGG
>DATGKM010000216.1:0-2996 GCA_035294665.1 Bryobacteraceae bacterium
CCTGTACCAGATCTCCGGGGATCGCATACAGAAGGTCGATCCGGCAACCGGCCGCGTGGTCACGACCATCCCGACCCCCGAGGGCGGCGCCTCCGGACTGGCGTGGGCGGAAGGGACGCTCTGGGTCGGGCAGTATCGCAACCGCAAGATCCATCAGGTCGATCCGCAGACCGGCGCGATCCTTCGCACTATCGAGTCGAACCGCTTCGTCACCGGCGTCACCTGGGTGGACGGCGAGCTCTGGCACGGCACCTGGGAAGGGGAGGAAAGCGAGCTGCGCAGAATCGATCCGCAAAGCGGCGAGGTTTTGGAACAGCTGAACATGCCGCCCGGCGTGGCTGTGTCGGGCCTTGAGTCCAACGGCAGCGACACATTCTTCTGCGGCGGGGGAAGCAGCGGAAAGGTGAGAGCCGTCCGCCGACCGGCACGAGGCTCCGCAGCCAAACTGCAGAACGAGCGGCGGGCGGGCGAAGGGCGCGCGAACAAAAGCGCTTAAGAATATCCGCGCCTGCCAAATCCGAACAATGAGCCTGCTCCGAAACGGTGGAGACCTCTGATAATCTTAGAGCAGGAGGATGTTTGGCGGTCGAAAACGCTCTCGATATACCGATGATGTAGAGACTTGCAGCCATGCACCAAAAACCGGCCCACAACCGAGCCTTGTTCGATGCGCTCGTGATGCAAATACGCGCCGATGAACCTGGGATTAGGATCGGCGTTATGTTTGGCTGTCCGGCAGCCTTCGTGGGACGGCGTATGGCGTTCTGCGTGTATGGCGAGGGGATTGGAGCGAAGCTCCCGCAGGCCGAAGCCGCCCGGCTGATCGCTTCCGGGCAGGCGACCGCGTTCCGGCCATTCGACAGGCCGGCCATGAAGGAATGGGTCGAGTTGCGCGTGAAGCCGGGCGAGGCGCTCAAGATCGTACCAATTTTAGCTGCTGCAGTTCGTTACGCGCGAGCTTCGGAATGAGAGAGGCCGCCAGAATGACACATGCGGAACAATCGCTCGGCCTAAGACCTGGCGCATTTCCCTTTGAAAGCCACTTTCGTACAGCGGGTGGTGCGATAGTCCACTACGTGGATGAGGGCCTTGGCCCAACGCTATTTATGGTCCACGGGAATCCGACCTGGTCTTTCCTTTATCGCCACGTGATCGGTGCTCTCCGCCCGCGCTTCCGCTGCATTGCAATTGACCTGCCCGGCTTCGGACTGTCCCAGCCCCCGCCGGGCTTCAGCTTTCTTCCAGAAGACCACGCCGTCGTTGTAGCAGCCCTGCTTGCCGATCTTGGGATCAAAGACGCCACCCTCGTGGCCCATGACTGGGGTGGGCCGATCGGGCTTACGGCGGCTTTTGCAGAACCTGGGAGGCTAACCCGCTTCGCGCTCGGCAACACATGGGCTTGGCCGGTGAACGGCGATTGGCATTTCGAGTGGTTCTCGCGGCTCATGGGCGGCCCGCTTGGGCGTTTTGGCGCCCGGCGGTGGAATCTGTTTGTCAACGGCGTGATGGTGTGGTCGATGCGCCGGGGGCCGCTTACTATGGAAGCGAAGCGTGCCTACCAGGCCCCGCTGAGGGACCCTGCGCGGCGCACCGGCACGCACATTTTCCCGGCGGCGATAACCGGGAGCCGTGACTTCCTACGGGGGATCGAAGCGCGGCTCGGCGAACTTGATGGACGTGACTTCCTGTTCCTCTGGCCCGATGGTGACATCGCGTTCCGCGCCCCTGAACTGCGCCGCTGGCGTGCCCTCTATCCAAAGGCGCAGGTCGTTCCCATCAGCAATTGCGGCCACTACGTCTTCGAGGAAGCCGGCCCGGAATGCGCCGCCGCCCTCATGCAATGGTTAGCCCCCCGCGCGCCGGGCGAGGCCATTTCCGCCCCGTTCCAGCCAAATTGAATTCGACGGCGCGAATGTCGAAGAACGTGCGAGCGCTCCAACGCCGCCGCCGGGATTACCATCACCCCATCGCGGTCGCCGACCACGATATTGGACCCCGCGCGAAAACACCGGGAATCCCGACCCTCAGACCTCGGGCGGAAGGATCGATTTTAGCCGTTGATCAATATCAATGTCGTACTGATATGCGAGAGACGCGATGTGTATACCGAACGTTGCTCGTAGCCAACCCAACGCAATGAAAAATGAAGCCGCCTTGCCCATGGACTCAAATTGCATGACGGGAGAATTAAACCCCGGCTGGGGGGCCATCGGCACCTGCACGGCGGTGAGGAAGTCGCGACACGCTACGTGCATCGCGCGGATTGATCCTACTGCGGGCGATGTATTGGGCAAATCCTGCAGGGCCTGTTCCAGTATCTTTCGCATTTCCTGCACGGAGGACATGACCGCGGGCTCGATTTCCATGTGATATGGAGCGTACAGAACGCGGCGATCTTCCAGATTAATTAGGAGTCTTCTCACGATTTCCCGCTCGTCGGCAGGAGGTGTCCATTGCAGGCCAAAAAATGGCAGCGAAAATCCCGTTAGCCGGGACAGCAAAGATTTCGCGGTAATGCGTCCCTTTTTGATAATATTTGGCGATTTGCTCACGCTTACGCCTCCATAAACGCGCCAACACGCACTGTCGGCCAAGTCCCAATTTCATCCCAGCACTCATGCGAGTGGCGGTTTGCTGGTCAAATTTCTTTACCGACCGTCTTTCGTAGCCGCTCCAGGCTCTACAGCTTCCAGCAGGGGCTACGGAATTTCTCCAGATGCGGCACTTCTAGCGGCTTACACTCGGGTTCTGCCGCGACCAACGATAGCGGGAACCGGCGTTCGTCCATTGTCAGGGCACATCCAGCTCGGCGGCCTCGACCGTCATTGCCCGCGAAATTGTGTTCGAACTTGTGACGAATGTCTATAGGGGTTCAGCGACCGGGAGGAGGCGCCTTGGCACGGCCCGGTTATGCCGGCAGCGGTTGCCCCGCGGTCTCCGAGGCCATCCAGACGAACGGCACACCGATCAAATAGATGAAAGAGATCAACGTGATC
>DATGKM010000217.1:0-9893 GCA_035294665.1 Bryobacteraceae bacterium
CGTCCCGGTTGTTTACGCGCGCAACTCGGCCGGCACCGAAGCCACCGGCCGTTTCTGGTTCAAGCTATTCCCCAAGAAATTCCGCGAGCGCGATTTCGTCCTCACCGACAGCCTGATGGACAAGCTGGTCAATAATATCGATCCCGGTAACACGCTCGCCCCCGGACCCGACCTGCTCACCCGTTTCCTGAAAATCAACGGCGAGATGCGCCGCAAAAATAATGAGCAGCTAGCCGCCCTGCGCCTTAAGACCGAAGAAAAGATCCTGTGGAACGGGCCGTTCCTCCACTGGGGCAAGGAAGAGGCAAACTTCGCCGATGTGCGCGACTACAAATACAACGGCAAGCAGGTGGATAAACAGGTGCACCTGGGCTTCGATCTTTCCGATGTTGCCAACGGTCCCGTAGAGGCAGCCAATGATGGGCGCGTGGTATGGGCCGATAACTTAGGGATCTATGGCAACTGCATCGTGCTCGACCACGGCTACGGCCTGCAATCCATTTACGGCCACATGTCCCGCATCGACGTCAAACCGGGCGACATGGTGAGGAAGGGCAGCAAGATGGGTATTGCCGGCTCGACCGGCCTGGCCGAAGGCGTCCACGTGCATTTCGGCATGCAGATCGATGGCGTGCAGATCAATCCCCGCGAGTGGTGGGATGAGCACTGGATCCACGACCGCATAATGAGCAAACTGCAGGCGGGCCAGTAAATCGCTAGAATCATTACTGTGAACGGCAACGGGCGGCAGGATGAGATCTGGGCGGTGCTGGCCGCTATCACGGAGCGGCAGAACCGGATGGATGCTCGCATGGAGGCTCAGCAAGCCCACTGGGAAGAATGGCGCCACACGGCCGAGGATCTGATGAAAACCTTGAGCTACAAGGCCGTCGACCTAACGAAGCGGGCAGACGTGACGGAGCACATTTTGGAGGAGCTTGCGCATAAAATCGTCGAACTCAATGAGCGCGACAACCGCCTCACCCGCCACCTGGAAGTCCTCTCTACGATCTGTGACGATCTGATTCGCGACAAGCAGGACCGCAAGAAACGTGCCTGATCACTTCCCGCTCTCCGCCTTCCGCGCGCCCGCCAGCATATCCGTCATGGCGTAGTTGCCTTCGTTGCAGGCATACTCGTATATCGTCCCTGCGTGAATGGAATCTGGCCGTCCACTTTTCGGTGAATGAGCACTGGATCCACGACCGCATTCTGAGCAAACCGCAAGCGGGTCAGTAAATCGCTAGAATCATTACTGTGAACGGCAACGGGCGGCAGGATGAGATCTGGGCGGTGCTGGCCGCTATCACGGAGCGGCAGAACCGGTCGGAAGCCCACTGGGAACAGTGGCGCCAGACCGCCGAGGATCTGCTGAAAACCTTGAGCTACAAGGCCGTCGACCTAACGAAGCGGGCAGACGTGACGGAGCATATTTTGGAGGAGCTTGCGCATAAAATCGTCGAACTCAATGAGCGCGACGACCGCCTCACCCGCCACCTGGAAGTCCTCTCTACGATCTGTGACGATCTGATTCGCGACAAGCAGGACCGCAAGAAGCGCACCTGATCACTTCCCGCTCTCCGCCTTCCGCGCGCCCGCCAGCATATCCGTCATGGCGTAGTTGCCTTCGTTGCAGGCATACTCGTATATCGGCCCATCGGTCCGCGTGAACGGAATCTGCGCGGTCCATTTTTTGGTGAATGCCGTGGGATCGTCCACGGTGAATTCGTAGAGCAGCGTATCCGCCGAGACGCGCGTGAATTTCTCGGTCAGGTGCAGGTTGGCGTCGGAGCCGTGGAACGGGGCCTTGCCGTTAAAGCCGGTGGAATCCACGACTAACGTATTGCCTTCGAAATGGCCGCGCGGATCGCCCATCCATTGGCGGACCGTGCCCGGCAGGTGAGGCCTGCCATCCAGCGGAATCATGCGCGCGTCGTGAATCATTTCCACCAGAATCGTCACGGAATCGCGTGTCTGCACGATCTGGTAAGCATTGTTGTACGGCCCGGGCATCATCGGCGGCCCTGCCGTGCCCCACAAAATGCAGCGCTCCGCCAGGCTGCGGCTTTCGGGTCCATCGGCGGGATGGGCGGCGGCATAGGCGCGGGCTTCTTCCACTCGCTTCTGCGCGGCGGGAGTGAGCGGCGGGATGAGGCCGTCGGCGGGCTCTATAATCAGCGAGGTGCGGCGCGAACCCACAATGCCGTTTCCGCGGTCGTACCAGAACTGGTTGTATGCGCCGCCCACATCCGCTTCCGCCGAATCGCCGCGCCGGTCGCGATTGTTGGCCTCGCGGAGTTGCCTGGCATATGCCGCCGCTTCCGCTTCGGTCAGCACGGCCTTGCCCGCGAACTGCGCCGGGCGCTCGAGCGGTGTGAGCGTCGCATTCGTCCAATACCCCTCAAGATCGGGCTGCCCATCCGCCGTCCGCCGCGGCGACCACGGTTTCGCCGGCGATTTCGCAGCCGTTTGTGCCGCCGCACAGAAGCAGCACGCCAGAACCATCGCAAGCACGCATCCTGTTGTGCGCATCGCTGTCAGTCTCCTAGAAACTTGCCGAAGGGCCTTAAGTCCTTGATGTTGTCGCACACCGCTTTGAGCGCGGCGGTGAGCGGTATTGCCAGTAACAGCCCCGGAGCGTCCCACAAGAACCCCCAGAGCATCAGCGAAAACGTGACTACCAAAGGATTCAGATGCACACGCGCGCCCACGATTTTTGGATAGAGCACATTGAGCGCCAGCAGATGCAGGAGAGCCACGGAGAGCACCACGCCCAGGTAAATTTTCAGTTGGTTCGGCCCCAGGGCCGCGAATAACGGAGGCGCCATGGCGAGCGGCAAACCCACATAGGGAACCAGGCTGAGAAAACCGCTCAGCGCGCCGGCGAGCAGGGCAAAGGGCAGGCGGAGCCACGCGAAAATTGCGGAGCTCAGAGCCGTTAGAAACAATCCTAAAAGAAAGTTGCCCACTACAAAGGCGCGCACGATATCCGCCACCCCCGCCAGGCTGCGCGCGGCCACCACGCGGTCTTCGCCATGAAAGAACTGCAGGAAGCTGCGGTTGATGTGGTCCCGCCAGCTCAGCATGAAATACACCAGGAACGGAACGAAGGAAGCCATCAATAAAACCTGATAAAACGAGCTGAGGCCCGAATAGATGAAACTTCCGATGGCGCTCTGTTCCTGGTGGATGCGCACTTCGGGAATGGCCGGCGGTTCGGGCGGCGGCTGGGGAGCCGAAGTGGCGCGGCGGCGGTTGCGCCCCGCGGCGCGCGCCTGCTCGGCGGCCTGTTGCGCGGCCTTGGCGCGCTCCTCTTCCTGGCGCTGGCGCGCGGGCATCAGCATGCGATATGTCTGCTGCTCGGCGTGGTCAAGCCTCTGCTGAATCCCATCCACCAGGTCTGCGATCTGCTCGCCATACTTAGGCAACTGATCGTAGAGCGTGGAAAGCTGCGAATATGCTCCCATGCCCAGCACCCAGAGCACGACCAGCGCTAGCGCGCAAACTACGAAGCTGGCCATGCTGCGCGGCAGGCGGATACGAATGAGCAATGCCACCAGCGGTTCCAGAATGAAGGCGATCATAATCGCCACGATCGAAGTGATGAAGAAAGCGCGACCGAAATATAGCAAGGCCACGATCACTCCGCACGCCAGCACCGGCAGCGACAAACGCCCGGCTTCGCGCACGGCAGAGGTGGCGACCTCCGGAGACTTCGTGAAAAGAGCCACAACCGGCGAAACCCTGTCTCGAATGTATCACGGCGGGCGAAACATCCGGTGGGCGCGCGCCGTCTCTCGATACCATAGTGTGAGACCGGGCTTCCGCAGTGAGATGGGATTGCGCCCGCAGGCGCTCTTTCCTTAGGAAGTCCCGGGCTGCAGCGAGACTTAGGTACTCTTCCGGTTTACAACGGGGGTGACTTGGTGGAAACGCAGACTGCCGCATCGCTGAGCTTTCTCGGCCCGGCCGTGGACGGCATCGTGAACGAAACGCTGGCGGCGTTTCATGCCGTTCCGCGCCGCGGCGCGGAAATCGGAGGCGTGCTTCTGGGGCGGTACGAAGAGGATCGTATCCTCGTTGAAGACTTCGAGCCTGTAGTGTGCGAGCACCGTTGGGGACCTTCCTACATTCTTTCCGATACCGATCTCCTCGGCCTGGAAGAGACCCTGCAGTGGTGTGCGGGCCGGCAATCCGGACCCGCCGCCGTGGGCTTCTGCCGCAGCCACACGCGCGCCGAGCCGGGCTTAGACGATCGCGATCGCGAACTCTTCAAACGCTACTTTCCCGATCCTCGCTCTGTATTTCTTTTGTTGAAGCCCGATCGCCAGCAGCGCATCGAAGCGGTGTACAATGCGCGCTCGCGCGGTATTCTCACGCCCGCGGCGGGGCCGCTGCCGTTCCCGGCGGAAGGTGCGGTAGCGCTGTTTCCGCAAACTCCAGCGGAGCCTACCGCCGGACCGCCAGAGCAGCCGGCTGAGCCGTCAATTAGCGAGCCGGAGCAAGCTGTCTCTTTGAACGGCGTTAGCAGTCACGGCGATGTCAATGGAGACGCAGCAACCCCGATACATTGGCCGCCGCCACCTCCGCGCACCATTCCTCCGCCCACTCGCCCGCGCCTGACCGCGCCTTCCCTGACGATCGCCGACCAGGCGCCCCCATTCCGCCGGCGCTGGATCGGGCTGTTTGCCGTCTTATGCGGCGCCGCCGGGCTTTTCGGATTCTGGTCGCTCGATTTGGGCCGCAAGCCGGCCGCGCCCCAGCCCGTAGCCGCCACGTCACTTCCGCCGCAGGAGGGGGCGACCCAGCCCGCGCTGGCGGCCGCGACGCCCACCGTGCCCCCGCCGCCGGTTCCGGCGCCTCAACCCAGTTCGCCGTTGCCGGCAATTCAAAACGTGCTGAGCCAATGGGGCGAAGCCCTGCGCAACGGCGATCCGAAGGCCATCGCCGAATTTTACGCGCCGGTTGTCGATTCCTACTTCGGCGAGCGCAACGTCTCCAGAACGGCCGTCGCCCGCTCGCTGGCGCGTTCCGCCGCCCGGTTTGGCGCCACCAAGGTTGAGTATCTTTCCGAATTGCACATCAAGCCGATCGGAGACACCCGCGCTACTGTTACCTTCCACAAGCGCTGGCGGACCTCAGGCCGTCACGTCTATGCCGGCGAAACCGAAGAGCGCCTTACCCTGGCCAAAGCCGATGAGGTCTGGAAAATCGCATCCGAGCAGGAAATGCGGGTGTTGTGGACGCGGCGTGAGCGGTAGAGGGCCCACGGCGAGCGCACCCACTAGCATTTGCCTCCCGCCCGACCAATGCGGTATCCTATAACATCGAACAATGGCTAACACGTACTCCGCGCTGAAGCGGATCCGGCAAACCGAACGCCGCACCGAATACAATCGCAAGAATAAATCCCGGCTGCGCCACCAGATTCGCGCCATGCGCCGCGCCATCCTGGAAAAGAACGCCGCCAAAGCGGGCGAAATGCTGCCGGCTACTTTCTCACTGATTGACCGTGCGGCCAAAACGGGAATCATCAAGAGGAACACCGCCGCCCGCTACAAATCCAAGCTGCATCTGCGCATCAAAGCGCTCGCCGGTTAAGACCGCTCGCATCTTCGAGACCAGCGTGCGCGCCAGCGCCGGGTATGTCACGGCCTGCACGGCCGCCATCACAATTGATACCTGTTTGCCCGAAAGATATAGAATGTCGCCCTTTGCCGTAAAGCCCGGGTGTGTGCGTGATTGGCGCGCGACTCTCGCCTAGGCTCGTCCGCGGCCGCTCTGTTACCAAATAGACTGTTCCGGCGGCGATGGCCGCAAAGCCGATCAGCGCTGCGATCGCGCGCGTCCGCACCGCCCTGCCCGGTACTGCTCCCAGAACCGGCGGCAGCGCCTGTTCCGCCGCGGGCGCCGAGGCGGCGCGGTCTTCAAATACCACTTTGAAACCGCGCTTCGGCAAATCCAGGATAATCGGGGCCGAAGCGCCATCCGTACGGTAGTAGTCAGCCAACTTCCGGCGCAATCGCGCCACGTGCATCCGCACCACCGGTTCCTGCCGCGGACCGTAAGAAGGCGGCTTGCCGAACGCGTGTATTCTTTAAGATCATCCGCCTCGCCCGCTAGCGATTTTTCGACCAGGTACAGGAGCAGCCGCCCCTGCACTTCCCAAAAACGCGAGTTCTTATTTGCAGAATGCGCTCGACTTGGGCCTGAATCGCGGGGCGATTCGGTTCCGCGGCGGGTGTCACTTGAAAGTAATCATATCATAGTGTCATTGTTACCTTCCGCAATCGGCTCGCGCGGTCATGGCCTTTTCGGGCTATCCAGGCCCGCTTTCTGTAACTTTGTCTCATCCCGAATCATCCTTTCTGCTGAGTAGCTACTTACACCACACTGAGGAGGTTCGATTAGGGATGTTTCGTTCATTACTTTTATTCGCCGCTCTGGGTCTGTCGATTGCCAGCGCGAAAACTTATGACATCACTCTGGTCAGTGCCAGCAAAGTCGGCAACGTGGAGCTGAAGCCCGGTAAGTACAGTCTGTTGGTGATGGATAACTCTCGGGTGAAGTTCACGGACGCGAAGGGCCAGGCCATTGAAGCCAGCGCCAAGGTTTCCACCGTGGACAAGAAATTCAGCGCCACGCAGGTCGATGTCAAGCAGGTCAACGGCACAGCCCAGGTGGATGAGATCGATCTCGGCGGCACGAAGACGAAAATTTTGTTCGAGTAAGTTTCCTCCACTTCCTCGTTAGAAGCAATTCTGTATTTCCTTCTTTCCACGAAGAAATTAGAGCAGTCACTTACTACTTGCCGGTCACTGGGGGTAAAAGCCCCCGGTGGCCGTTCTGGTGACTTGGGGTCAATGCCCTGTCGTGACCGTTTTACCCGCATAATGAAACTGTGTCCGTTCCCCGCCTGGAGCTTCGCCATGTTTCGAAAACCTATCACAATGGTGGCCAGCCAGTCCCGGTGTTGCACGATATCTCTCTCTCGCTCCAGCCCGGTGAAGTGACCGCCCTGGCCGGCCGCAGCGGCTGCGGCAAAACTACTCTGCTGAACCTGGCCGGCGCGATGGACCTTCCCACGTCCGGCGAAGTATTGATCGAGGGCCGGGCCACGTCTTCCCTCTCCGAAGCCGAACTGACCGCTCTGCGCCGGAATGCCATCGGTTTCGTATTCCAGTTTTTCCAGTTACTGCCCACCTTAACGGCTCTCGAAAATGTGGAACTGCCGTTACTGCTCGCGGGGCGGCGCGACTCGCGGGAAAGCGCGCGGGCCCGGCTCGCCTGGGTCGGCCTGGAAGAAAAAGCCGGGGCCATGCCGTATCAGCTTTCCGGCGGCCAGATGCAGCGCGTGGCCATCGCCCGCGCGCTGGTGCACTCGCCGAAATTGTTGATCGCCGATGAGCCGACCGGGAACCTCGATACCGCCAGCGGCAATCGCGTCCTCGAATTGCTGCGCGAAAGCGCCGATCGCTTCGGCGCCGCCGTGCTCCTGGCGACGCATAGCGCCGAAGCCGCCGGCATGGCCAACCGCCGCCTTCACCTGCGCGACGGCCGCATCGACTCTGTCGATTAGCCGCATGCCGCCGGCCGCGGTAAACTCACCCCATGCCCCGACTCACTCGCCGCCAGGCGCTCGCCGCCACTGCTGCCGCTCCGCTCTCTCTCCTCGCTCAAGCCGCTAGCCCTCCGCCCAACATTGTGTTCATCCTCGCCGACGATCTCGGTTACGCCGACCTCTCCTGCTACGGCCGCCGCGATTACCGCACGCCCAATATCGACCGCCTGGCTGCCCAAGGCCTGCGTTTCACCCAAGCCTACGCTAATTCGGCCGTCTGTTCCGCCACCCGCGCCGCGCTCATCACCGGCCGTTATCAGTACCGCCTCCCCGTGGGCCTCGAAGAGCCGCTCAGCGGCCTTAGCCGGCAGCGCCATATCGGACTGCCGCCTGGCCATCCAACCTTCCCTTCGCTGTTGAAGAAAGCTGGATACGGAACCACGTTGCTGGGCAAATGGCACTTGGGATGGTTGCCCGATTACGGTCCTCTCAAAAGCGGCTACGACCATTTCTGGGGCTTTCGCGGCGGCGCCCTTGATTACTTCACGCACAAAAGCGGCCCGCCCGATACCGATACCCCGGACCTCTGGGATGACGACATGCCCATCGAGCAGAGCGGCTATTTCACCGATCTGCTGGGCAGTCGCGCCGTAGCAACGATCACTGACTATGCCCGCGCCCGCCGCCCCTTCCTGCTCAGCCTGCATTTCAACGCGCCGCATTGGCCGTGGGAAGGGCCGGGCGATGAGGCGGAATCGCGCCGTATCCGCGCTCTCATGGATTTCGACGGTGGCAGTCTCAAAACCTACGCCCGCATGGTCGGCGAGTTGGATTTGCAAGTAGGCAAGGTTCTGGAGGCGCTCGATTCCACGGGCATCGCCAACAACACCATCGTCGTCTTCACCAGCGACAATGGCGGCGAGCGCTTTTCCGACGTGTGGCCTTTCACCGGCCGGAAAACCGATCTCCTGGAAGGGGGCCTGCGCATTCCGGCCATTCTGCGCTGGCCTAGCCACATTCGCGTAGGCACGACAGACCAGGTGGCCATCAGCATGGATTGGCTGCCAACACTCGTGGCCGCCGCCGGCACTCAGCCCGATCCCGCATATCCACCCGATGGCATCAATCTGCTTCCCCTGCTCGCCGCGGGCGCCCCGCCCCGGCCGCGCCGGCTCTATTGGCGTTACAAATACAATGCGCAACGCGCCCTTCGGGATGGCGACATGAAATGGCTGAAGATCAACGACAACACATTTCTGTTCAACGTGGTCGACGACCCGTTGGAGCGCGCCAATCTAAAAGACCGCGAGCCGGAAACCTATCGCAAGCTGGCAGCCGAGTACGAAGAGTGGAACGCCACCATGTTGCCGGAAGACCCGCAGTCGAGCACCGCGCCCCTTGGCACAGCCAGCCAGTTGGCGGACCACTACGGCGTGCGGTAATCGCTTCAGTTCTCTCCGGGCCGCTCCACATGGTCGATCACCAGTACGGGAACGACGCCCCCTGCTCATGCGGAATCAGCTTCGGGCCGGGTTTTCCGGGCTTGGCCAGCACCATCGCGAGCACCGGCATCTCTCCTTTTTCGGCTCTCCGCAGGAATTCGGCTGGGCTCGCACGGTGTGCGCGCGCTTGGCGCTAGGCCATTCAGCGGAGGCTTCAAGAAACCCATCGGCTCTCGCTAACATACGATGCAAGCGTGGTGGAGGAGGTGGCCCGGCGCTGCACGGAAGTCGAGAGTGCAACGTGGATAACATTCTGACGAACACTTTGCTTCCGGATGTGTCAGGCCAACTGCTGGGTGCTTTGGCCGAGGGAGCGCGGCCGGCGGGGATCCACGTCGGAATCGGTGAAGATGGTTCGTTTCTCTATAGCGAATCGGAGCCGGCGGCCGCCTCGGCCAGCGAAGTCACTGCCGCCGGAGATTGATCTCGATCTGCATTTTTTCGGATTCGGCGAGTCCTGCGGTCACAGTTTCCGGCTTGTAACCATCCTTGCTGAGAATCGCTTCTTCGCATCGACTAGCCCACCTTTCGCAGCTGAAGCGAAGGTTAGGCGAAGAGTAACGAACAAGCCTCGTGGCAGCAATGTGGAATTTCGAAAAACCGCAGAGTGAAGATCTACCCTTTTTTCCGAAGGCCGGGTTTTCTGGCATTCTGCTGGTGTCTGGTTTCTCCGCAGCACAAATCGCAACAAGGACGGCAAGGATCACCGCTACTTCAGCATCGTCGAGAACCAGCGAATCTCGGCCACCAAGACCGTGCAGCGGACGGTGCTGTGCCTGGGCGAGCTCAACGACCAGCAGCAGGCGTCATGGCGCAAGACGCTGGCCGTC
>DATGKM010000218.1:0-36449 GCA_035294665.1 Bryobacteraceae bacterium
ACCCCGGTCTTGATATACGAACGGATCAGACGCGCGATTTGCGGCAGGCTCAGGCCCGTCACTTTGCTTAAGTACGCTCGGATCGCTCCCTTCGTCTTCTTGGCCTGCCGCCCATACTCTGGCGCCACCAGCGTCTTCTGCACCCAGGCGTACACTTCGGCACGGGTTTGGCCGGCAAACTCGATCCCCTCGCTGGCCTTCAAGAATTCGCCAATTTGCGAATGGGTGAGACTCTCGGCATTCCGCATTCTGATCTGCATTCCCCAGCGGCGTGCCTATCCAGCACCTCCCATTTTCAGGATCATCTTGCATTAGAAACAAGTTCCGTTTCAGGTTCATCTTGCATTGGACAATTCTGCGAAGCCTTTCGGTAAAGCGCAAATAGTATAATGAGCGCACCGCGGAGGTTGCGATGCGCAAGAAAGATATTTCCCGCCGCAAGTTCCTGGAGGGCACCGGCGCCGCGCTGGTAGCGGCTTCCGAAGTGTCTGCGATGCATGGCCAGACCTCCTCGGCCGGAAACACTCCACGCACTACGATTCACCTGACGGTGAATGGCGGCGCACAGAAACTCGAAATCGAAGACCGCTGGACGCTGGTGGAAGTGCTGCGCGACCGGCTAATGCTCACGGGCACCAAGATCGGTTGCGACCGCGGTGAGTGCGGCGCCTGTACGGTGTTGCTGGATGGAAAGCCGGTGTACGCGTGCAGCCAGCTTGCGGTGTGGGCGGATGGGAAATCGATTGAGACGGTGGAAGGTTTGGAACGAGACGGCGCGCTCGATCCGCTGCAAAAAGCCTTTATGGAGCACGATGCCCCGCAGTGCGGTTTCTGCACATCCGGCCAGTTGATGAGCGCGAAAGGGCTGCTGGCGAAGAACCCACATCCGAACGTGGAAGAGGTGCAGGCCGCGCTGACCGGCAATCTGTGCCGCTGTTCGGCCTACAACCGCTACGTCGAAGCGACCCTGGCAGCCGGCGGCGCGGCGATTCCCACCGGCGGCACCGCGCGGTTTGTGGGCGAGGTTGCGCCGCTCCAAACCGCCGGACATCCGGCCACACGCATCGACGCTTACGAACGCGTTACGGGCAAGGCCACCTACACTGGCGATTTCCATCTGCCCGGCATGCTCTACGGGCGTGTGCTGCGCAGCCCGCATGCGCACGCGCGCATCCGGTCTTTAGACATTTCGAAGGCCGCGGCGATGCCCGGAGTAAAGGCCGTGCTAACGCATGAAAATTGCACGGTAGTTTGGGGCGCCGGCGGTGTGGCCGGCGGCGTGCAGTACAACGACCAGATTAAGAAGATTACCAAACAGCGGCGCTACATCTTCAACAACCCGGTGCGTTTCGTGGGTGAGCCCGTGGCCGCGGTGGCGGCCACCGACCGGCACCTGGCGGAAGAAGCGCTGGCGCGGATCGTGGTGGATTACGAAGTGCTGCCGCACGTGCTCGACCCGGAAGAAGCGCTGAAGCCGGAAGCGCCCCAACTTTGGCCGGAGGGGAACCTCTGCCTGAATAGCCAGAACGAGGCGAAGCCGATTGCGCAGCGCCGGGGCAATGTAGAAGAAAGCCTGCGCGCGTCCGAGCATGTACTCGAAGACCGCTTCAGCACCACGCTCGTACACAACGCGCAGATGGAGCCGCGCGCCGCGGTGGCGGCCTGGGAAGGCGACAAGCTCACTTTGTACACACCCACCGGCGGCATTGCGAATTGCCGGAACGATATGGCCCGCGACCTGGGCATTCCCATTGAGAACGTGCGCGTGATCAGCCAATACATGGGCGGGAATTTCGGGAACAAGAACCAGAACCAGGATGCCGACCTGATCGCGGCCATGCTGGCGAAGCAGGCCGGCGCGCCGGTGAAGCTGGAACTTTCGCGGCGCGAAGATTACATCGGCATGCACGGCCGCTGGCCCACGATTCAATACTTCAAGGTCGGAGTCGATCGCGAAGGAATTTTGCAGGCGATCCAGTTGCGCGGCTACAGCGGCATGGGCGGTTACCGTAAGAACTCGGGCGCCATCGGCGGCATTGACGCCTTCCAATGCGAGCACACGGAAACGGTGGTGTATCCCGTGTATACGAACCGCACCGTTTCCGGCAATTTCCGCGGGCCAGAATATCCGCAGGGTTACTTCGGTTTCCAGTCGATGATGGACAGCGTGGCGTACCAGATGAAGATGGATCCGGTGGAGTTCGCGTTGAAAAACATGACGCGCAAACCGCCGAACGGAGAGTTCACTAACTACACGCTGGAGGAATGCATTCGCCGCGGGGCGGAAGCATTTGAGTGGACAAAGCGCTGGCATCCCGAACCCGGGTCCGATCGCGGCCCGATCAAGCGCGGCGCGGGCATGGCATACATGGCGTTCCGTTCCGGGATCGGCCACAGTAACGCGGTGATTCACGTGAATGCACAGGGCCGGTATTTCGTGCACGTGGGCGTAACGGATGTGGGAGCCGGCGCAAAGACGACGATGGCAATGATTGCCGCCGAGGCTTTGGGCGTGCCGCTTTCGCAGATCACGGTGGTGTGGGGCGATACCGATCATTGCCCGTATTCGGTAGGCGAGTCCGGGAGCCGGACGACGATCATGACCGGATTCGCGGTGGTGGAAGCAGCGCGCGATCTGAAGCGGCAGATCGCGGAGAGGGGCCTGCCCACAGGCAGCAATGTGCTTACCGCGTCCGCCGGGCCAAACCCCACGATGCCGCCGGGTAAGGTGCGCAACGCGTTCGGCGCGCATTTTGTGGAGGTCGAAGCCGATATCGAACTCGGCCGGATTCGCGTGCTGAAGTATCTAGCCGTGCACGATTGCGGGCGGATCGTGAATCCGCTGACGGCGGAGGGGCAGATCAAGGGCGGCGTCACGATGGGAATCGGAATGGCGCTGCACGAGGATCTGCTGTACGATCCCGCCAGCGGCCAGCCCTTAACGCCCGGTTACTACGGCGCTCGTGTGCTGACTCATCGCGACGCGCCGAATATCGAAGTGATGTTCATCCAAAGCGACGATGGCTACGGTCCTTATGGAGCTAAGAGCATTGGAGAATCGGGGAAGGTGCCGTCGGTCGGCGCGGTGGGGAATGCGATCTTCAACGCGCTGGGCCATCGCATGAAAGACCTGCCCATCAGCCGGGATAAAATCTTGCGGTCGCTGGCGTAATTACTCAGATAACGCGCGCAAGCTGGCGGTATTCGCGTTCGGACTCGGGGGGCAGCAGGACCCATAGAGTGTAGATGCCGAGGGCGGTGCCGAAGGGCGGATCAAAGCAGTTCAAGGCTCCGATGACTATGGCGAGCATTCTAGCCCAAGCCTCGCGCTGCAAAAGACCCCAGCCGGCGGCCAAGCCAAGCGCCGCTCCAATCAGGAACACGAAGCCGATACCTGAGAGCATCTGGTGTACGAAGAAAGGCATGCCGGGAATGTAGATTCCAGCGCGGCCGATGCCCATCAAAGTTATGGCGGAAAGCAAGCGAAAGCCAGAAAGAATGAACCAGAGAATTGCGACTACGCGGACGTGCCGGGCCACGCGTCCTTGCGCGGCGGGCGCCGGTACGGCAGCTACCCCGCCGAACGCTTTCCCGCAGGATGGGCAAAACCGCGCGTGATCGGGGACCTGCACACCGCACTGATCGCAAAACATTTCTACCTCCCGCTGGTTCCACCTATAATACGCGATTTGCGGGAGGGTTGTTCCGCGCCCTGCCGGTAACTATACTGCTTAGAGACCGGAGGATACCGCCATGAACTTTGCTTCGCGCCGCGAGTTTTTGCAAATCGGAGGCGCGGCCGCTGCCTGCGCCGCTTTGGGGCATGCCGCCGCCGAGCCGATACTGGGCATGATCTTTCCGCCGGCGAATTATCCCGTGCCGCCGGAAGCGCGGCTGCTCTATCCGAATGTGAAGTTTCTAGCCGATGGTGTGGGCCTCGAGCGGATGACGCCGGAAGAGTACGACCGGGTTTTCGATCGCATCCTGCCGGCCGCGAAGAAGCAGGCCAAAGAAGGCGCGAACGCCATAGACGTGATGGGCACCTCGCTCACCTTCTACAAAGGCGCGGCGTTCAATCAGCGCCTGATCGATACCATCAAGAAGGAAACCGACCTGCCCGCTACCACGATGAGCACCGGGATCGTGGAAGGCCTGCACGGCGTAGGCGGGCGGCGCGTGGCCGTGGCCACTGCTTACAACGATGTCGTGAACCAGCGTCTGCGTGTGTTCCTGGAAGAATCCGGCTTCGAGGTGCTTACGGTGAAAGGGCTGGGAATTGTGCGGTTCGAGGATTCGGCGCCGGTGACGCAGGAGGGCCTGCTGAAGTTCAGCGCTGGAGTTTGGGAGTCCGCGCCCAAAGCCGATGCGCTGGTAATCTCCTGCGGCGCGCTGAAGACCCTGGACCTGCTGGTGCCACTCGAGAAGCGCTGCAAGGTGCCGGTGGTCTCGAGCACCCCGCATGCCTTGCGGGCTGGGGTGCGGCTGCTCGGACTGAGCGGGCGCGCGCCCGGTTATGGGTCGTTGCTGGAGAAGGGGTAAGCGTGAGGTCCTACACGTCCAAATTCTTCACTTCGAGCGCGTTCTCTTCAATAAACTTCCGCCGGCTTTCGACGTCCTCACCCATCAGCGTAGAGAAAATCTCTTCGCTTTCCACAGCGTCTTCGAGGCGCACCTGCAGCAGCGTGCGCTTCTCAGGGTTCATGGTGGTTTCGGCGAGCTGTTCGGCGTTCATTTCGCCCAGACCTTTGTAGCGCTGCACGGAGGCGTCCTTTTTGCCTTCGTTTTTGATGTATTCGAGCAGCGCGGACCAGTTCGGCTGGGCTTCGCGGCGTTCATTCTTAAGCACAGAGAACGGGGGTTGATTGTAGCGGGCGATAGAGCGGGCGAGGGCGCGGAATCGGCGGTATTCGGGCTGGGAGGCCAAGGCGATGCCGATCGAGCGCTCGGCGTGAGTCGCGTCGCGGTACACAACAGCGAAGGCCGAGTGCTCTTCGTCGCGGCGCAGCTCGGGGTTCAGCTTCAGCGCCTTCAGCGCTTCAAAGACGGGCTTCAGGTTGGCTTCCTCCTGGAACTCGGCTTTATGGTCGATGCGCCATTCGACATTGGCCAGCGCTTCGACCACGCGCGGGTCGCGCAGCTTGCGCTCCACCTTGTGGAAGATCTGCTCGAATTCGTCCAGATTCAGCAGGAAATTGCGCAGTTCGGAGCCTTCGAGCGGCGTGGGGGGCGTTCCGTTGCCATTGGCGTGCAGCTCGACCGAGAGATTTTCGGTCGCGCGGCGCATAATCTCCTTGGCGAATTCCTTTTCATCCTTGATGTACTTTTCGCTCTTGCCCTTCTTGATCCGGTAGAGCGGCGGCTGGGCGATAAAAACTCTGCCGCGCATGATCAGCTCGTTCATGTGGCGGAAAAAGAAGGTGAGCAGGAGCGTGCGGATATGGGAGCCATCCACGTCGGCATCGGTCATGATGATGATCTTGCCGTAGCGCAGGCGAGCCACTTCGAAATCGTCTTTGCCAATGCCGGTCCCTAATGCTGTGATGAGGGCGCGGATTTCGTCGTGGCCGAGCATCTTGTCATAGCGCGCCTTTTCAACGTTGAGGATTTTCCCTTTGAGCGGCAGGATTGCCTGGAACCGGCGATCGCGTCCCTGCTTGGCGGTGCCGCCCGCCGATTCGCCCTCGACCAGGAAGAGCTCGCAGCGCTCGGGGTCCCTCTCCTGGCAATCGGCGAGCTTGCCGGGCAGGCCGCCGGAATCGAGAGCGCCTTTGCGGCGGGTGAGGTCGCGAGCTTTGCGCGCGGCCTCGCGGGCACGCGCGGCATCAATGGCTTTGCTTACGATTTTGCGAGCGACCGCGGAATTCTTTTCGAAATACTCACCCAGCTTATCGTTGACGAACTGTGTGACATCGCCGGAGATGTTGCTATTCAGTTTTCCCTTGGTCTGCCCTTCAAATTGCGGCTGCGGCACTTTGACGCTGACCACCGCGGTGAGGCCTTCGCGGACATCGTCGCCGGTCAGGTTATCTTTCGGGTCTTTGATCAGGCCGGCGCTCTGGCCGAAGGCGTTGATGGTGCGGGTGAGGGCGGTGCGGAACCCGGTTAGGTGTGTGCCGCCATCGATCGTATTGATGTTGTTGGCGAAACTGAAGACGTTTTCGGAGTAGCCGTCGTTATACTGCAGCGCGACTTCCATGGTGAGGACGCCGCCATTGGGCAACTCGCGCTCGGCCTCAAAATGGATCGGCTTATCATGGAGCGTGGATTTGCCGCGGTTCAGGTGCTTGATGAATTCCGCGATACCGCCGGCGTAAAGAAATTCAGTGACTTTTTCGGGATCGACGCGCTCATCGGTGAGGGTGATTTTCAGGCCTTTATTGAGGAAGGCGAGCTCGCGCAGCCGCTGGGCCAGCGTGTCGTAATTAAAAGTGGTCACTTCCATGATGGAAGCGTCCGGTTTGAACGTAACACGCGTGCCGGTTTTGCGGCCGGCTTTGCCCATCTTGGTGAGAGGCCCTTTGGGAATCCCGCAGGCGTATTCCTGCTGCCAGGTGTAGCTGGGGCCGCTATCGCCTTCCGGGCGCCAGATTTCCAGCTCCAGGCGCTCGGAAAGAGCGTTCACGCAGCTTACGCCGACGCCGTGGAGGCCGCCCGAAACCTTGTAGCTTTTGGAATCGAATTTTCCGCCCGCGTGGAGCTTCGTCATCACCACTTCGGCGGCCGAGACGCCTTCCTCGTGCATCCCCACTGGAATGCCGCGGCCATTATCAATCACGGTGATGGAATTATCGTCGTGAATCGTTACGGAAATTTCAGTGCAGTAACCGGCCAAAGCCTCGTCTACGGAATTATCGACCACTTCGTAGACCAGGTGATGCAGACCCATCTCGCCCGTGGAACCAATGTACATCGCGGGCCGGAGGCGCACCGCCTCCAGGCCTTCGAGCACTTTGATACTGTTGGCGCCGTAAAGCTCTTCCGAGCCGATATTCACTTCGTCTCCCATAAATAGCCTTCAGCTTTTGGCCGTGCACAGCTTTCAGCTAAAACAGCCGGCCTTAGGCCGATCGCCGATAGCTGAACGACGGCAGCTTGTTTTCAAATCCTCATCGGCATGACAACGTAGCGGTATTGATCCGGAACGCTCTCGCCCGCCGGACGCATCTCGCCGGCGCTTTTTTGATCCTTCAGTTCGAAGGCCACGCGATCCTGCGGAATCACGCGCAAAAAATCGAGCAGGTATTGCGCGTTGAAGCCGATTTCGAGATCGGGACCCTGGTATTGGCTGGGTACGCTTTCTTCGCTTTCTCCCATTTCGACCGAGGACGAGAAAACGCGCACCTCGCCAGGCGTGAAGTGGACGCGGATGGCGCGGGAGCGTTCGTCGGCGAATTGAGCTACCCGCTCGATAGCGGCACGGATCTCGTCTTTTTGTAGTTGCGCGAGCAAGGCATGGTCTTTGGGAAGAACGCGCTCGTAATCCGGAAAATTGCCCGTTAACCGGCGAGTGAGCAGAAGGCGGTGGCCTACCTGGAAAAAGAGGTGATTGTCATCGCCGGCGAAAATGGCTTTGGCTTCGGGAGCGGCATCGTCGGCCAGCTTGCTCAGCTCAACCATCGCTTTTTTCGGAATCAGCGCGCGGAATTGGTTTTCCGTATTGCCGCTCTCGGCTGGCGCGGCCTGCACGAACGCCAGCCGGTGGCCATCCGTAGCAACCATGACCAAGCCTTCCGGACGCATCACCAGAAGGGCTCCGTTCAGCGTGAAGCGCGACTCTTCCATGGAAATCGCAAACGAGGTGCGGGCGATCATCGATGCCAGCGTTCGAATCGGGATTTCGGCCAGGCGCTCGGGCATTTGCGGCAGCTCCGGAAAGCTCTCGCGCGACATGCCGGCAATGCGGGTGCGCGAGCGGCCGCAGGTAATACTGGCCCAGTGGTTCTCCAGGAACTTCATATTGACGTCGCCCTCGGGCAGCAGGCGCACGTAATCGAGCAGTTTTCGCGCGGGGACCGTGCCGGAGCCTTCCTTTTTGACGCGCGCCGGACAGGAGCAACGGATGCCCAGTTCCAGATCCGTAGCCGTAAGGGTGACGCGATCGCCGGCAGCCTCGAGCAGTACGTTGGAAAGGATCGGGATGGTGGTCTTCTTCTCGACAACACCTTGCGACAGGCTCAGTTCTCGTACGAGGTCGGTTTTGCTGACGGTGAATTCCATGGCCATCAACTCCTGGCTTCAACACTATTTATGGAAGGCTCTAAAGAAGTTCCTTATAAGAACCGGATTCATCGGCCCTGTCGAAACTGTTGAAGATCACCTAAATTATACTAAATTCAGCCACTTTTCGCTAGTGAGAATGGCGGAAACCACGTGCGGAAAAGAAGGAAAAACCGGCGGAGGCCAGCTTTCCCTCAGGCTTCCCACACGGTGATTTTGGGGCCGCTGTGGAAATCTCAAAAACTTCATTGTAATGAGTCCATTAGGGTGTGGAGCAACCTGTTTAAATCCGGGTCGGTCTGGCGCATCTGCTCGATTTTTTGGATGGAATGGATCACGGTGGTGTGGTGCTTGCCGCCGAAAGCCCGGCCGATTTCAGGGAGTGATGCGGTGGTTAATTCTTTGGCCAGGTACATGGCTACCTGGCGCGGAAAAACCACTTTTTTGGTGTTGCTCTTTTCTTTGAGCTGGACCTGGCGGATTTGCAGGCGATCCGCCACAGCCTTCTGAATAGCATCGATGGTGATGCGCCGTTCCTGCACATTGGCGAGGCTGCGCAGGACCTGATGCGACATTTGCAGGTTGATCGGCGCGCCGGTGAGAGATGAGTAAGCCATGAGCTTCACCAGGGCGCCTTCGAGCTCGCGCACGTTGTTTTTGGTTTTGGACGCGATGAAGGTGCGCACGTCGTCGGGTAGGTTGATACCGCAGGCCTCGGCCTTTTTGTCGAGAATGGCCATTTTCGTTTCGAGATCGGGCGGCTGGATATCGGCGATCAAGCCCCACTCGAAGCGGGAACGAAGCCGCTCTACCAGGCCCGGAATCTCCTTGGGCGGTGCATCGCTCGAGATAACGATCTGTTTCTGGTGATCGTGCAGCTCGTTGAAGGTGTGGAAGAATTCTTCCTGGGTGCGCTCTTTGGTGCCGATGATCTGGATATCGTCGATGAGCAGGGCGTCGGCTTCGCGGTAACGCTGGTGGAAGTGGTGCATGCGGTCGGTGCGGATGGAGGAGACCATTTCGTTGACGAAGCGCTCGCTGGTGGTGTAGACCACGCGCATGGTCAGGAAATTCTGGATGAGGGCGCGGCCGATGGCATGGATGAGATGTGTTTTTCCCATGCCGGTGCCGCCGTAAATGAATAGTGGATTGTAGCTGCGGGAAGGATTCGTGGCGACCGCCCGCGCCGCGGCATGAGCGAACTGATTGCAGGCGCCGACTACAAACGATTCGAACGTGAATTTGGGATTGAGAAAACTGCCCGGGCACTCCTGGTCGGCATCCTGGCTGGGCTTGGCCTGCCGCCGGTCGATGAGGGAAACATAGGCTACCTGCGCGACAGGCACCCGGAGTTCCTGGATCGCGCGAGCGATTAGCTGGGCATACTCCGTTTCGAGCCAGTCGCGCGTCTCGCGGTCCGGCACCCCCACCACGAGCGTAGTTCCGTCCAGCGAATGGAACGCTGCATTCCGAAGCCAATTCTCGTAGCTTTCCGCGGGCACCCTGGCTCGTAAATACTCACGGATCTGATCCCAATAATTCATCGTATGGACACACCACAGACCATGCCGCTGCGCCGCGGCAAGGAACTCACACTTTGCGCAGGGGGTTGAATTTACGTGGCCAAGTCCACCCTAATCTAACCAGCCGGAAAGTAGGATAGCACAGCGTCCAGGCTTTCCAGCAAGATTATAAATCTCATGTATGCATTGAGTTACGATACACGTTTGACACCAGGATGTTTTGGCGGCAGAATAAAAAGTTCCCCCGGGCGGGAGTAACTCAGCTGGTAGAGTGCGACCTTGCCAAGGTCGATGTCGCGGGTTCGAATCCCGTCTCCCGCTCCAAATTCGCCGTGACAATCAGTCATGCCAGTAAAACGTTGCTGTTAAAATCGGTACGATGCAAGGCAACCCCAATGTGATTGCGGCGCTGAACGAAGCGCTGAAGGAAGAGCTGACGGCGATCAGCCAGTATTTCCTGCATGCCGAAATGTGCGAGAACTGGCATTATGAGAAACTCGGCAGCTTCATTAAGAAGCAATCGATTGACGAGATGAAGCACGCCGAATCCCTGATCGAGCGCATCCTCTTTCTTGACGGCACTCCCAACCTGACCGAGCTGATGCATCTCAGCGTGGGGCAGACGGTGAAGGATCAGCTTCAAAGCGACTTGCAATTGGAGCTGAACGCCGTGGGCATGTACAATCGTCTCGCCAGGCTGGCTCGCGAGGAAGGCGACAACATGTCGCGCGAGCTGTTCGAGCGGCTGCTGAAGGACGAAGAAGAGCACGTGGACTGGCTTGAGGCCCAGTTGCATCAGATCAAAGAGATCGGCTACGAGCGGTACCTTTCGCAGCAGATTCGCGAAGAAGAGTAATTGGCGGCCATCCTCGAACTGCGCGGTTTGACTAAAGATTATCCGGGCCACCGCGCGGTCGAGGGCGTCGCGCTTTCCATCGAAGAGGGGAGTTTTTTTTCGCTGCTGGGTCCATCCGGCTGCGGCAAGACCACGACTCTGCGGCTGATTGCCGGCTTTGAGGAGCCGACCGCGGGTGAAGTGCGGTTGCGCGGCGAAGTGGTAAATCGGAAGAGGCCGTATGAGCGGAATGTGAGCACGGTCTTTCAGAACTATGCCTTGTTTCCGCATCTTTCCGCCCGCGAAAACATCGCCTTCGGATTGCGGCGGCGGAAGAGGCCCGCGCAAGAAATTGCGGCCCGGGTCGACAAGGCGCTTGCATTGGTGAGCCTGGATGGCAAGGGAACGCGCCGGCCAAACCGGCTTTCCGGCGGTGAGCGGCAGAGAGTGGCGCTGGCCCGTTCGCTGGTGCTCGAGCCGGACGTGCTGCTGCTCGATGAGCCGCTCGCCGCGCTCGATCCGAAACTACGCCAGCAGATGCGGCTGGAGTTGAAGGCCATGCAGCGCCGGGTGGGCATCACGTTTCTGCTGGTCACCCACGACCAGGAGGAGGCGCTCTCTCTTTCGGACCGGCTGGCCGTGATGAATGGCGGCGCGATCGAGCAGACAGGCGAACCACAGGAGGTGTACCTGCGGCCGCGGACCAGATTCGTGGCGGGGTTCCTTGGCGAGGTGAATTGGGTGGAGGACTTCGGCGTGCGGCCTGAAGCGATACGGATCGGCGTGAGTCCGGGATCGCCTGCACCCGAAGCCGCGCGGGGGCGCGAAGGGACGGTCACGGGCGTGGTGTTTCTGGGCGATCGGATTCAGGTGCATGTGCGGCTTTTGAGCGGCGAGCAGGTAGTGGCGCAGGTGCGTCGCGACCAGGCGGATTTTCGCGCCGGCCAGCCGGTACAGGTATTCTGGCAAGCCGGCGATGAGATGCGCTTCGATTAGAAAAATGGATTTTCGTCCGCCGAAGGGCCGTAGATGGACGGCACGGGAATATCGTTGAGGCGCAGATAGACGCCGAGCTGAGCGCGGTGATGAACCATGTGGTTCAGGACGAAGTTGCGGATCACAGCCGTGCGCGGCATCGTCATGAGGACTTTGCCGCTGTGGAGCAGGGACCAGGGCTTCATCAGGTGCTCGTCGCTGGCGCCGGCAAGAGCCGCCCGGGCTTTGGCAACACCCGCGTCGAATGCGGAGAGCAGTTCGGCGCGATTATTGGCCTGAGCAGGCCGTTGGTTCTGGCCGCCCGGAGGCGCCAGATCGAAACTGTCTTTGCCGATGGTATGGTTTGTCCAGCCCACCAAAGTCGCGAGGTGATTCGCCAGCGGACCCAGGGCAGAGGACTTGGGATGCGGTTTCCAATCGAATTTGCCGTCCGGAACACGCTCGAGTGTCTTGCGCGTGCTCGCCATTTCGCTATCGAACTCGGGTAGCAAAGATTGGCTTATAGTCATGAATTCCTCCAGTCGATGTCAGGAAGTTTCGCTTTCTATTCGCCAATGGTACGGAAGGGCTTTGGGTCTGTCAAGTAAATTCTTTGTGACGCTAACATCGACCGGCAACGACGTAGGCTGGCCCACTCGCTACGGCTGAAACAGAACCGGGCAGCGGCGTTCTGAGTTCGGCTCACTTCAGAATCTGGAACAAATTCGAATAGTCGTCCGTCCAAAGCCGAATCTGCCGGGCATGGGCCAAATCGTAGGATCGGGTCTGAATCTCCTGGCTGAAGGGGTGGGATGGCGAGCGGATGAGCACCCAGGTGGTGCCGAACAGCTCCTGCGTATCGTCGTCTTCGGTTTCCACCACCCGGCCGACTTTGCCTGTTACTTTCGCTTCGCCGGCGAGCACAGGGGCGAGATCCAGGTACCGGTTGGAAATATGCACGGCCAGAATGCCATCGGGCTTCAGATGGCGGAAGTAGAGTTGGATGGCTTCGCGGGTCAGAAGATGGACCGGGATGGCATCGCTCGAGAAGGCGTCGACCACCAGCACGTCGAAGTTTTCCGGCTGTTCGCGTTCGAGTGAGAGACGGGCGTCGCCCATGGCGATATCGACCTTGGCTTTGCAATCCGGCACGAAGTAGAACTGGCTGCGCGCGATCATCGGAACCAATGGGTTGATCTCGTAGAAGCGGACGTAATCGCCGGCCCTGCCGAATGCCGCCATGGTGCCGGTGCCGAGGCCTATGACCCCCAGGCGGATGGGCCCTTTAGCTTCGCGGTCGTGCACGGCGAGCGCGACCCCCGTGGAACCGCCATAGTACGTGATCGGGATATCCCGCCGGGATGGATCCAGGTATTCTTCGCCATGGTTGATGGTGCCGTGGATCAGGGTGCGCACGGTATCGAGAGCGGCGGGAGGGCCGGAATCGCGCACGCGCAGGCCGCCATAGAAATTGCGGACCATCAGGCGGGCGTTCCGGCCATTCTCGCGAATTTGCATGCCAAGATAAGCCGCCAAGGCGATGGCGAGGATAGAGGCGGCGAGGGGAGCCGGCTGCCGCCAGCGGGCAAACCAGCCGAGCTGCGCATCATGCTTGAGGGCGACTATTACCATGAAGGCGCACGCGACCAGGCCGAGCGGCAGTTCGTAATAAGCATTGAACAGGTGAGGCGCAACCAGGCCAACCAGAACCCCGCCCGCGGCGCCGCCGGCCGATACCATGAGATAGAACTGGGTGAGATAGCGCGGGTGCGGTTTCATTCGCGCCAACTCGCCATGGCACACCATGCAACAGGTGAACAGGCCGAGCGAGAAGAGCATTATCGGAATCGCCAGGCCGGAAATGTGCAACTGGCCGAAGATGGGAAGCTTGATGGTGCGGGAAAAATCGAGATCGCTGCTCATGCTGTACGCCATGGATCCCAAGGCTACGGCGAGCAGTTGCAAATAGGGGTTGCGGCGATACCAGCCGCTGCCTTCGAAGCAGAGAATAAACGTGAGCAGATAAATGCTGAGCGGAAGGACCCAGAGGAACGGAATGGCCGCGATGTTCTGGGACATGTGGTTGGTGATGGCTAGCAGCAGGATAGAGGCGCAGGCGGCCAGGCCTCCCCAAATCAGGTATTGCGAAGCGCGGGGCTTCTCGCCGGCTTCCGCCTCCTGGCGCGTTTCGGCGGCTTGCGCGTTGCCCGAACGGAAAGCCGTTATACCGCACAGAGCGATGAACGCTACATAGCCGATTGACCACATGGTTGCTTGCTGGCGGGTGGTGTAAACCGGTTCGAACAGGAACGGGTAGCTGACGAGCGCGAACAGCGAGCCTGCGTTAGAAATGGCGAAGAGCCGATAGGGCAGGGCAGCTTTGTGGCCGCGGGCATACCAGGCTTGCAGCAGCGGGCCTGTAGTGGATAGCAGGAAATAGGGAAGGCCAACCGTCAGCGCAAGCAGACCGAGAATGCCCAAAATAGGATCCTCCGTGCCGGAGGGTTTCCAGGCGGGTTTGGGGAGAATCGGCAGAGCGAGGGCGCTGGCGAGCAGCAGGCCGGCATGGAGAAGCGATTGCGCGCGCGGTTTCAGATGGCGTACGATGGCGTGCGCGTAAAGGTAGCCCAGCACCAGTACGCTTTGAAAGAACAGCATGCACGTGGTCCAGACGGCCGCCGAGCCGCCGAACCACGGCAGAATGATTTTGGCGATTACCGGTTGCACCTGGAAAAGCAAAAAGGCGCTCACCAGAATCGTCATGGCATACAGAATCATGTTCTAAACAGCTCCCATGGGGGGCGGCAATGGCGGGCTGAGCTTTGCACTCATTTGTAGGCCGCAATTCCCGTGACTTTCTCCCCGATCACCAGTGCGTGGATGTGGTCGGTACCTTCATACGTCTTGACGGTTTCGAGGTTGCAAAGGTGACGCATGATGGGGTATTCGTCGGTAATTCCGTTTGCGCCCAGAAGGTCCCGGCTGAGGCGGGCGCATTCGAGTGCAATAGCGACATTGTTGCGCTTGAGCATGGAAACCTGCGCTGGTTCCAGCTTGCCCTGATCCTTCAGCCGGCCGGCGTGCAGGGCCAGCAGTTGCGCCTTGGTAATCTCGGTGATCATCCAGGCCAGCTTTTCCTGCACAAGTTGATGCGAGGCGATGGGCCGGCCTTCGAACTGCTTCCGCACCGTGGCATACTGGCGCGCGGTTTCGTAGCAATCCATGGCGGCGCCCACCGCGCCCCAGCCGATACCGAAGCGGGCCTGGGTGAGGCAGCTAAGCGGGGCCTTCAAACCCTGCGCGGCAGGGAGCATCGCGGATTCCGGAACTCTGCAATCCACCAGCGAGAGGCTGGAAGTGACTGAGGCGCGCATGGACCACTTGCCGTGAATATCGGAAGCTGTAAAGCCCGGGGTGCCGCGCTCGACCAGAAAGCCGCGGATGGTTCCGGCTACGCCGGCGGAGTCGAAGGCACGCGCCCAGATGATGGCTACATCGGCTAGGGAGCCGTTAGTAATCCAGGTTTTCTCGCCATTCAGTACCCAGCAGGAGCCCTCTTTGCGGGCGGTGGTGCGCATTCCGGAGGGGTTTGACCCGAAATCCGGTTCGGTGAGGCCGAAGCAGCCGATGGCGCGCCCGCTTTGCAGCAATGGAAGCCAGTGCTGCTTTTGTTCCGCCGAGCCATAGGTATGGATTGGGTACATGACCAGCGCGCCCTGGACCGAGGCGAAACTACGTAAGCCGGAATCGGCGCGCTCGAGCTCCAGCATGATGAGACCGTACTCGACATTGCTCATCCCGGCGCAGCCGTAGCCTTCGAGATTAGCACCGAAAAATCCCAATTCGGCCATTTCGGGAACAAGTTCCAGCGGGAAGCGCGCTTCCCGGTAGCAGTCGCGCATGAGGGGCAGGGCGCGATCATCCGCGAAACGGCGGGCGGTTTGGCGCACGAGCAGTTCCTGGCTGCCGAGCAGTGAATCGACCGCGAAATAGTCCACACCTTTAAAGGCCATCCGGGTAACCTCCTATTGTAGTGGGCGGGATTGTGGGTTGCAGGGATGCGTTCGCTGGCGGCTTACGGGCGGGATTCGCGCTTCTTGCCCTTCTGGGAGTGGTATTGCTGGAGCATGCGTAGGCCGGAGGCGCAGCACCGCTGGGTCAGCGCAATCGAGCGGTCGAGCGCCTTCAGGTTGCCGGCCGGTTGCGTGCTTACGGCGTCCGCTCTCAATTTCTCGAGACGCCGCAGTCTCCAGGACGAATGGATCAGGTTATCGACCAGGCAGCGCCCCACGCAGTCCCGCGGAGGAAAGCGCTGTTCCAAACCGGCGATCATGGCCTCGATTTCGGCGGGATCTTCCCATGGCAGGGGTTCGAATTGGATTTTCCGTTCCAGCCGCGGACTCGGAAGCTGCTTCTGCTTGCGCCGATATTCTTCGATCGAAAGGATCTTTGCCATGCGAGTATGATTGCCGGAAGAGGGAGTGGTAGGCACGGGCAGATTCGAACTGCCGACCTGTCGCTTAGGAGGCGACCGCTCTATCCATCTGAGCTACGTGCCCAACATCTATCATTATGGCAACATTCTCTGCGCCGATTCGCGGCAACGCTTAAGACCCCGCCATCCGATATCCGTCCGGAAGTGCATGCCCTCGAAGTGGATCGCGCGTAGGGCGGCATAGGTGCGGTCTATGGCCGTAGGAAGGTTATCGCCTGCGGCGGTAACGCCGAGCACGCGGCCGCCCGCGGTCTCGAAGCCAGAAGGACCGCGCCGCGTGCCGGCGTGAAATACGGTGGCGCCGAGCGCTTCCGCTTCCTGGATTCCATCAATCGGCTTACCGGTTGCGTAAGCTCCGGGATACCCGGCCGAGGCGAGGACAACACAAACGCTCGGGCCAGGGCGCCACTCAAGCTTTACCGAACTGAGTTCGCCACTTGCGGCCGCGGCCAGCACGGTTGCGAAATCGGAAGCTAGACGATGCATTAGGGGCTGCGTTTCCGGATCGCCGAGCCGGACGTTGAACTCCAGAACCTTCGGACCAGCGGCGGTCATCATCAGTCCCGCGTAGAGGAATCCGGTAAAGCCGGTCGCTTCGACCGTAGGCCTGATGATGCGGGAAAGAATATCCTCCGCTTGCGCGTCGCTCAGAATTCCGGAATCACAGTATGCGCCCATGCCTCCGGTATTCGGGCCGCGATCTCCATCGAACACGGCCTTGTGATCTTGCGTGGGAGCCAGGGGTAACGCGGTCTTGCCATCGCACAGAGCGATGAAACTGACTTCTTCTCCCCGGAGAAACTCTTCAATCACCACTGGTCCTTCGAAGTTTGCCAGAGCCGCCTCGGCTTGCGCCCGGTCCTGCGCGATGACGACACCCTTGCCGGCTGCCAGGCCATCGGCTTTGAGCACCACCGGGTAACCGAAGCGCTCGAGTAGCAGGTGAGCTTCCACCGGGGTGGCGGCGGTGGCGAAGTCCGCGGTGGGGATTCGATTTTGCATCAAAAAGTCCTTTGCAAAAATCTTGCTGCCCTCCAGGCGGGCGGCTGCGGATGAAGGCCCGACGATCTTCAGACCATGCGCGCGGAACTCGTCAGCGATGCCTGAAACCAGCGGAGCTTCCGGGCCGACGACAGTCAGGTCGGCGCCGATCTCGACAGCGGCTTCCAGCGGAGAGCCATGCAGGCACTTGGCCACCTCCGCCATTCCCGGATTTCCCGGCGTTGCATATAGCTCGGTGCCAGGTGATTGGGCCAATTTCCATGCCAGCGCGTGCTCCCTGCCGCCACTGCCGATGATCAAAATCTTCATGGGGTCGCTACAATGATAGCCAATGGCGGAAACGTACGATGTAGTAGTGATTGGAGCGGGACACGCCGGCTGCGAGGCGAGCCGCGCCTGCGCTCGGCTGGGTCTGAAAACCGCCTTAGTCACCATGAACCTGGACTTGATTGCGCAGATGTCTTGCAATCCGGCGATTGGGGGCATTGCGAAAGGTCACCTCGTTCGGGAAATCGACGCTCTGGGCGGGGTGATGGGTGAGGTCGCCGACACCGTGGGCATTCAGTTCCGCCTGCTCAATACCAGCCGCGGTCCGGCTGTGTGGTCGCCGCGCGCGCAGATGGATAAGAAGCAATACCGGGTGCGCATGCGCGAGGTGCTGGAAAAGGAGCCGAACCTCCGTATCAAGCAGGCGGAGGTTGCTGGGCTGGCAATCGACGGCTCTTCGCGCCGGGTACTTGGCGTAAACCTGCGCGATGGACGGACAGTGGCGGCTGGCGCGGTAATCGTCACGACGGGAACATTTCTGAATGGATTAGCGCATGTAGGCGAAGCCCGGTATAGCTGCGGCCGTAACGGCGAAGCCGCTTCGCAGCTTCTCGGGGATCAATTGCGCTCGGTGGGACTGGCTTGGACCCGTCTCAAGACGGGCACTCCACCGCGGCTGGACGGACGGACGATCAAGTGGAACCAATTTGAGCGCCAGCCGGGAGATGCTGTACCCACGCCGTTTTCTTTCATGACCACCCGGATTGACCGGCCGCAGATCGAATGCCATATCGGGTACACGAACGCAAGGACGCACGAAATTTTGCGGGAGGCAATCCCGCGATCACCGCTGTACAGCGGTCAAATCGAAGGTATTGGGCCGCGCTACTGCCCTTCCATCGAAGACAAAATCGTAAAATTTCCCGAGAAACTGCGCCACCAGATTTTCCTCGAACCCGAGGGCCTGGACACGAACGAGATTTACGTGAATGGCATGTCTACCAGCATGCCGATCGATGTTCAATCGAAAATGCTGGCATCCATTCCTGGGCTGGAGGAGGCCGAAATGATTCGGCCCGGTTATGCCATCGAATATGACGCCATTGATCCGCGCGAATTACACCACACGCTTGAGGTCAAGTCGATCCCGGGACTGTACCTTGCCGGCCAGATCAATGGCACATCCGGCTATGAAGAGGCGGCATGCCAAGGTTTAGTGGCTGGCCTGAATGCAGCCAGGCAACTCGGGGGACAGGACGCGGTGATTCTCGCGCGCACGGACGGGTACGTCGGAATTCTGATTGATGACCTTGTTACCAAAGGAGCGGATGAGCCGTACCGGATGTTCACGTCGCGGGCGGAATTTCGCCTGCGTCTGCGGATTGATAATGCCGATGAGCGGTTGACACCGATAGGACGAAAAGCTGGCCTGGTGCGCCAGGACCGTTGGGACCAATATACGCGGAAGCAGCGCCAGCGTGCGCAGTTAATGTCCGTGCTCGCCAACCACAAGTACGGGCAATGGCTGAAACGGCCGGAGGCTCGGATCACGGAGATCAAGGAATGGGCCAGTCAGATTCTAGGGGAACAACCGGTAGCCGGAGTTATGGAAACTGTGGAGACCGAGGTGAAGTATAGCGGCTACATTGGCCAGCAGCAGCGGCAAGTCGAACGGTTGCAGAATTCTGAGCGGCGGAGAATTCCAGCCGGGTTCACCTATGCAGGGATTCCGGGGCTGTCGAGCGAGGTCCGGCAGAAACTGGAACGGGTACAGCCCGAGACATTAGGCCAGGCGGCCCGAATTCCTGGAGTCACCCCAGCCGCCGTTGCGGTATTAGATGTCTACCTGAGCGTTTCGCGTGTTTCGTGAGTTGCTTACCCGGAAACTGGCTGGCATTGCGAAGCTGAGCGAGGAGCAGTTGGCAGCCCTGGAGGCGCACTATCGCCTGCTGTCCCGGTGGAACAGGAAGCTGAATCTAACATCCATCCACGTGCTGGAGGATGTGGTGGAGCGGCATTACTGCGAGTCAGTTTTTCTCGCTATTCATTTGCCTCCCGGTCGTTTGCGAATCGCGGACGTAGGGTCGGGTGCCGGGTTCCCGGGTATCCCGGTATCGATTGTCCGGCCTGACTGCGAAGTGACTTTAATCGAGGCCCGTAGCCGAAAAGCGGTGTTTTTGCGGGAAGCCACAAGGGCGGCTTCGAATGCACGGGTGCTCGCGTTACGGGCTGAACAAATCACCGAGCGGTTCGACCGGGTCGCTTCACGCGGAGTTAGCTACGAGGACCTGGCGCCTGCTCTAAAGTATCTTGCCTCGGCTGCCGATCTATTGACTGGGGCAGAAGAGCCGGCCGTTAGTCTGGGCTTCCGGTGGAGTGGCCCTCTCCGTCTTCCATGGGGAGAAAACCGGTTTTTGCGGTCTGGTGAACGAATCGAACAACCGCTCTGAGCTGTTTCACGTGAAACTCCTTCGCGCAAAAAGCCCCAACCGAATACTGCGGCTCTCTGCGTTTTTTGGGCCCATCCCTATTTGTGTTTCCCATTTGTGTTTCACGTGAAACGTTGCCCTGAGAATGGCCACTTCTTTGATGTGAAACTCGTCTCTACAAGCACACGTGGTAGGATGGCCGCTTGAGCCGCGTTATCGCTATCAGTAACCAAAAAGGCGGTGTTGGCAAAACTACGACCGCTATCAATTTGGGAGCTTCGCTCGCTGCCAGCGAAGTGAGTGTCCTCGTTATTGACGCAGACCCCCAGGGAAATGCCACGACCGGTCTAGGTATAACGAAGGACCCAGAGAAACCCAGCTTGTACCACGTTCTGTTGGGCGGCGTACCCGCCAGGAGCGCGGTCGTTCCAACTGCTCTGGAGGGATTGAGTATAATCCCGGCCGACAAGAATCTGGTTGGCGCGAATCTGGAGCTTGTCGAGCTGCCGGAACGTGAATCGCGACTCCGCAACGCTATTCGTGAGATTCGTGACGATTACGCATTCATTCTGGTCGATTGTCCGCCCGCGCTCGATCTGCTGACGCTCAACGCGCTAGTAGCCGCGGATTCAGTGCTGGTGCCGATTCAGTGCGAATTCTTTGCATTGGAAGGCGTTTCGGAGCTTATGGATACCATCGATCGTATTCGGGACTCCTTCCAACATCAACTTGGTCTCGAAGGGATTCTGCTCACCATGTTTGACGACAGGACTAACCTCACCCGGCAAGTGGCCGCCGACTTGAAGGAATTCTTCGGTCGCCAGGTGTTCCGTACGGTGATTCCCCGGAGCATCCGTCTGGCGGAGGCGCCCAGCTTCGGCAAACCCATCCTTGGGTACGACCCGCGCTCCCGCGGCGCGGAAAGCTATATCAAATTGGCGAAAGAGATTCTCGACCATGAACATCAAGGGCGAAAACCAGCGCAAGGCGCTCGGTAGAGGACTCGGCGCACTCCTCCCCACGCGGCCGCCTGCACATCCGATGAATGGCGAGGCAGAGGAGCCTCAGACGATCCCCGTTGATCTGATCGATCCCAACCCGCTCCAACCTCGCCGAATTTTTCACTCGGAGCGCCTGGAAGAACTGGCTCAGTCCATTCGGGCGAACGGCATCATCCAGCCCTTGGTTGTCCGAAAGGCTGCGGAGCGATACGAATTGGTTGCCGGCGAAAGGCGCTGGCGGGCCTCCAAGCTGGCGGGAATCACTCATGTGCCCGTCGTGATTCGCCACATTCCCGATGACCGGCTCCTGGAAATCACACTCGTCGAAAATATCCAACGCGAAGACCTGAATCCCATTGAAACGGCGATTGCCTTCGACAGAATGATGAAGGAGCTGAACCTGAACGCCGAAGAGATTGGCGAACGAACCGGCAAGGATCGCACTACCATCGTTAATTCCGTACGTCTGCTGCAGCTCCCGTCGGACATTCAACAATTGGTGGCAGAACGCCGCCTGTCCGCCGGGCACGCGCGTTGTTTGTTATCCCTCCCCGCACCGGATCTGCAGCGAGAAGTTGCCGAGCGCGCCGTGGCGCAGGGCTGGTCGGTCCGCCAAATCGAGCGAACCACGCAAAGGATGCTCGAAGGGCGCAAGCCCAAACACGTGGACGAAGTCGATTCCGACCCCAACGTCAAGGCTGCGATTCAGGAACTCGAGCGAGTCCTGGGCACCAAGGTCCGTATCGTCGAAAAAGCAAAGCAAAAGGGCCGTATCGAAATTGAATATTACTCCACCGATGACCTCGACCGTATCTACAACACTATCGTCGGCCAAAGCTGATTACTTTAGCAGTTCCAGAATTTCGGCTAATTCCCGTCGAATCTCGGGCAGTGGATCCGTTGGAAAAAGCGACTGCTGGCCGAGAGTTTCCGCTGGTAGTTTCGCATCCGGTGCCGAACCGCGAAGAGTCTGGCGCGCGCCCTCTATCGTGAAGCGTTTCTCGTATAGCAGGTGCTTGATGCGAAACAACAGCTCGACGTCCTTGCGCCGGTAAAGCCGGTGCCCACTTCCGGACTTTTTGGGCGATAACTGCGGGAACTCACTCTCCCAATACCGCAACACGTACGGCTCGACGCCGATAATCTCGCTTACCTCGCCGATTTTGAAGTAGAGCTTATCGGGAATTTGCGGAGCGTCCGGTTCTGGGGCATCCGTCATCGCCAAGTGCCATCCTAGCTCAGGCTGTGCACAAAGTCACTCTGAACGGATGGCCACGAGGTGCTGGCCCCGAGGCAAGAGCAGGGCCGCGCCTTCGGCCGCGGGCTGCTGCGGACTGCCGTCGATTTCGATCTTCCCGGGAATGCGGTCCAGGATTGCGATCGCACGCGAGACGCTGATGTAGGAAAACTCGATTGAACCGGAATCGGAAACACGGGCAGTTCGTAGTTCGGCATTCAGAAACAGGAGTTGCGGCCCCAGGCGGCCCACCGCAGGCGCAACGGTATGCTTCCCGGCTGGGAGCCACACTACATCTCCATCCATCGCGGGCCAAGGGTGCCCATCTACCAGGGCGCCGCCCTTCCACCGCAGCCCCACACCGTTTGCCGATTCGACCACTGTGGTCGGCCCGATCGCCTCAATTCGGGTTACGGCTGCCGCCGCCGCCGGTAAGAGGCCCAGATCCGGAGCCAGCAGCGAGTTCTCGACATATAGGGCTGTTCTGCGGAAATTGAGTGCCGCCTGGTGCACCAGTTCGAATAGTTCCGTGCCGGTTTGCTGCTTGGTCGGATAAACATTTTGATACCGGTCGACGATGTTCAAATCGATAGCCAGCTTCTCGCGGTGGGTGGTGAGGGGCTGGTAAGCTTCGGCGATCGCGCGATAGCGCTGTGGCCCCTGGTTCCAGATGGTAGCGGGATCTTCGATCAAAAACGTGAACGAATGCTTGTCGAGCAGCGGCAAGACCTGGGTCGCGTCCGCGCCGATTGCATCGCGCATGTTTTTGTCGAAGCGGTCGTCTACGTGTGTCAAAACCAGATCCAGGTCGGGCTTTGAAGCTCGCACCGACTCCAGCACCCCTAGCCACTCCTCCTCGATACGGCCGGCCAGTTCGCTGCGAAAATCCAGAAAAGCCCGTTGCGAAGCGGCATCTTTACGGGAACGAAAGATCTCCACCGGGTCGAAGCCCTTCTCCTTTTCAAACAGCTTACGTACATCGTCGTTCATCGGCGTGAAACGCGATGGGTTTCCGGCTCCTTCAAGCGATTCGAAATACAGCTCCGCCAGATTAGCGCCATCCCAATCGAACCTGCCGAGAAGGTTCCGAACGCCCTCCGACACAGCCCGGAAACAATCGCGATTCGTCAGGTTCATGAGCTTGCGCCAATCCAGTTGGGCATCCTGAAGAACGCCGGTCTTCTCGCGCCACTCCGGATGGTCGTTCCAGAACTTGTCGCTAACGTGCGGCAGCTCGAACCATGCGTAAACCAGGATACCGGCCCGGTGACAGGCTTCAATCAATTTGCGCAGGTAGCCGTCGCCTTCTTCCGTGGGATCGTAGAAGTGCCAGGCCGCGACTTGAAGGGCGCTGATGCCGGCTTTGTGCCAACGCTGGGCGAAGTAATCCAGGTCGACACGGCTGCGATAGCCGGAATCGAAAAACGCCCAAACTCCAGTTGTTCGGAAAGGCGGCTCAACTCCCAAATCACAGAGAGCCGCCAACAGGTAAGGAAAGCGCTCATAACCGCGTTCTCCCGGTGGAACCGCGACCCACAAGACAGCACCGGCGCCGCGCCGGTAACCGGCGATCAAAGGTGCGCTACTCCAGCGGTCGTGCGCGAACACCCGGGCCTCAGCCGGAATTTCGAAGACCGGTAACTCCAGCGCTTTTTCCCAAACGATCGGCAACTTGGGGTTATGCACGTCGGTAAGGCTGCCCACGCGGGCGTTGTCCTTGCTACGCCGAAAGCCGAATAATTCGGCCAGCGAAGATTCGCCCTCCAGAATCAAGACCGCGCCGTTTTCGACGCGAGTCTGCCACTCGCTCGAAGCCGCGGCGCCGCCGCGCGCCACGAAAATATGCGCCATTCCGGGCGGTTTCGCCTCGAATCCAATCGAGGAGAGAATCGCCGGCCAGGATCCCTGTTCCTGAGAGAGCACGCTGAAATAGGGCATCTCAGCGCACCACGCCGCGGCGGTCGAGAGAGCAAACGCCGTAAAGAAACTACCGGGTAACCGCATACCAGATGCCCGCTCGAATGTCGGTGAAATGCGCTACCGGGTAAGCGCCGTGGATCAGATACCAGCCGCGCATGGAATCGACCAGAAGATACATGGAGGGTGGCATGAAATCGGCATGAATACGGATTCCAGGGCCTGTTTCTACAAAATTAGCCCACCCCTGCCGCTGCACGTCAACCGTAGTATTGAAATTCCAGTAAGCTTGGGCCCGAAGCAGTTTCGGGCCGGAACTGAAGCCCAGCCGGGTCTGCTGGTATAGCAGAAAATCGTTACCGAATTGGCTGACGAAGACACCGTCCGTGTTGATCGAGCTGAAAATGCCCGAAGATTCCCCGGTAAGGGAAGCCCCGAAACTACGGGTTGCGCTGATGCCGCCGCGGTAATCGGCAACCACGTGGCCGGTTACATAGCTCATCGCCGATCCGGCTTCCACCCAGCCCGTGATTCCGCGCCACGGTACGGTCGCCAGTCCCGCGCCTACAATGAACGAACTTTGCGAAAGATATTGCGGCGAGACCGCGCCCACCGTCACGCGGGTGTCGCCAATGAAACGGAGGCTGAGATAGGGATGGATGTGGATGCGCGCCAGTGGGCCTTTTCGCAATTCGACTTTGGCCTGGGCGTAGGAAAACAAGTCGTGCCAGCGCGTCGAAAATAGCGGATATGCCCAAACCGTGGTCTGAAGAGTTTCGTTCGATCTGCGCAGATTCTTCCAGGCTCTGAGCGCTCCCGCCGCGATCTTCTCGTCGGTCGAGTGGCGCGCCAGGTCGAACCACCGCACCGCTTCGCCATCCTGGTGCAAAATGTTGTAGGCCCAACCCATTCGCAGCATTACATCGAAGTCGCCCGGCTCCGCTTCATGCGCAATTTGCAGGTATTTCAGGGCGTCTTTCGTGTACCCCGCTTTCATGCTGCGCTCGGCCATGATCTTCGCGTCCACCTCGACGGGAGTTTCCTCCGCGCTCCGCTGCCGGAGCACCTGCGGCCTTCGCAGCACGGCTCGCACGCGATTCGCCAGGTCCTCGTCCGGTCCGGCCAGTACGCGGTCGAAGAGCGGCATCGCATCGTTCACGTCGCCGCGGCCGAATAGCAGGAAACCGAGTTGCGTGGCCGACAGCAGATCGTCCGGGGCGGTCTTGGTAATGATGGAGAACTGCTGCTCGGCTTCCGGCTGGCGATCGAGCCGCAGCAAAAGATAAGCGAGTTCGCGCCGCAAATCCACGTTGCCGGGATCCAGATCGAGCGCCCGCTGGAACTCGGCAACATATGGATACCGTTCGGGCAGCAGTTCCCGAGCCATCTCCGCGGCCCGGGGCTCGCCTCCGCGCGAGGCCGCCAGCAGCGCGGCGTTCGCATCTTCGAGACGGTTCAGAGCCTTCCAAACACGCCCCAAATCCACCAGCACGGTTCGCCGGTCCGGATGAATGCGCCAGGCCTTCTCGTAATTCTCGGCCGCCAGTTCCAGTTCGTCGCGCTGCTCGGCCAGCGTAGCCAATTCGTAATGCGCGTTGAAATCGTCTGCGCCTCGCGCAATCGCTTCTTTCCAGCGCGCAATACCCGCCGCCAGCGGATCGTCGATATTGTGAAAGGCCTTCTCGGCAATGGGATTCCCCGTCTTCCGAATGCGATCGAAAATGCGCCGGGCCTGCGCCTGCTGCTTGGTTTCGTAGCACAGAAAGGCGTATTCCAAGGCAACCTGGGTATCCTCAGGCTTCAGGCGCATCGCTGCCTGAAACTGGTCGCGCGCCAGTTCGTTTTCGCCGATCCGCAGGTACGCGTAGGCCAGGTCTTTGCGGATGGAAGCCCGCTCGGGCGCGAGCTCAATTGCCTTCAGGAAGCCATCGATTGCAACATCGTAATCCCGCGCTTTGAGCGCATCGTAGGCCCGCGCGAGCGGCTCGTAAGCCGGGTCGGGAGTCTGGGCACAGGCGGAGCCGGCCACCCACAACGCGGCAAACAGTGCGACTGCACGCATATCCTCTCGTGAGATAGTGCCGGCGCAACCCGATTTCTCGCAGAATTGAAGCATGAAATGGGGACGCGCCAGCGGAGTGCTGCTGCACATCACCTCGCTGCCTTCGCGGTTCGGGATCGGCGACCTGGGACCCGCGGCCTACCAGTTCGCCGATTGGCTCGCCCGCGCCGGCCAGCGCATCTGGCAGGTCTTGCCGCTGGGACCGGTTGGATATGGCGAGAGCCCCTATCAGCTCTTCTCCGCCTTCGCCGGAAATCCGATGCTGCTCAGCATCGAGACCCTTGTGGAAAGGGGCTGGCTTCAGGAGTCGGAAGTGCAGAGCATTCCCCAATCCGCGCCGGACCGTGTGGCCTTCGAACAGGTCGTCCCCTGGAAGACCCACCTTCTGCGCCGCGCGTTTCGAAGCTTCCGGAAAAGCCAGGCTGACGAGGCCGCCTTCGCGGAATTTCGCCGCGAGAATTGCGCGTGGCTGGCGGACTACTGCCGGTTTATGGCCACCAAGGAGGCCAATCGAAATGCGCCGTGGTGGGAGTGGGATTGCACCGTGCAGGCCGCCGATGGCGGCACCGAATATCACGAGTTCGTGCAGTTCGAGTTCTGGCGGCAGTGGAGCGCGCTCCGCCAATATTGCGCGGCGCGCAACATCTCCATCATGGGCGACGTGCCCATCTACATGGCCCGCGACAGCGCCGAGGTTTGGGCGCGCCCGGAATACTTCCGCACCGGCGTGGCCGCAGGCGTGCCGCCCGATTACTTCAGCGCCACTGGCCAGTTATGGGGCAATCCGATTTACAACTGGGACCGCATCGCCGCGGAAGGATATCGCTGGTGGATCGACCGCATGCGCGCCGCCTTCCTAACATTCGATGCCGTTCGCCTGGACCACTTCCGCGGCTTTGAAGCCTACTGGGAAGTGCCCGAAGAGGAAACCACCGCGGTTCGCGGGCGTTGGGTGAAGGGGCCGGGCGAGGAGCTGTTTCGCGCGCTCGAATCGGCCTTGGGCGAACTGCCCATCGTTGCCGAGAACCTCGGCGTGATTACTCCCGAAGTAGAGGCGTTGCGGCACGAATTCGGTTTCCCGGGCATGGCTATTCTCCAATTCGCTTTCGGCAATGATCCGCAAGCCCACAGCTTCAAGCCGCACAACTACGTGCCCAACCTAATTGCCTACACGGGAACCCACGACAACGACACTGTCATGGGGTGGTGGAGCAGCGAAGGCGGCGATAGCACGCGCTCGACCGGCAATATTCGGAAAGAAAAGGCGCACGCCCGCGCGTACCTGGCAACCGATGGCAGCGAGATGAACTGGACCTTAATTCGTACGCTCATGATGTCGGTTGCGGGAACGGTCCTTTTTCCCTTGCAGGACATTTTGGGCCTGGGACGAGAAGGCCGTATGAACACGCCCGCCACAGCCAGCGGCAACTGGCGCTGGCGTTGTCCGCCGGGCGCCTTCACCGAGGGGCAGGCGGAGCGGCTGCGGGAAATGTCCGAGCTCTACGACCGGAATCGATAGTCGATACTGAAATCACTACTGAGGCGCTGACGAAAGCTTTCCACGCGGCGGAAACCGCCCATGCGCGCATCCTGGCCGTACCAACAGCCGTTGCCGAGTCAAAATTGAACCTTGACAAAAGATCCAGCGAGCGTACTATAAAGTACCATGCGTCGCTTTCCGCCCCGCGTAACTTACTCGTAACGTGCGCATTGTTCTGGCCGTTCCTCGCGCAACCGCTATTCGCCCAAACACAGGTGGGTGGTTCGCCGATCTGGTACAGCGGCGGGTACGTGGGGATCGGGACGGGGATGGTGGGCCCCTTAGCCCCGCTCGATTTAGAGGCAACCGTCCCGTCCGCCGCGATGATTCTGGCGCGCTACACCGGATCGAGCTCGCAAGCCCCTACGAGTCTGCCGTTAGCGATACGCACCGCACGCGGCACTTCCGCCAGCCCGAGCGCCGTGGAGCAGGGCGATATTCTCGGAGCGGCAGTTATCCAGGGATACGACGGTACGGCGGTTGGCACAGCAGGGCAGATCATCTATTGGGCGGACCAAAATTGGACCAGCAGTCAGCATGGCAGCTATCTCACAATAAGCACGGTAGCCGATGGGACCACGAGCGCGACCGAGCGGATGCGTATCGATAACGCCGGCAACGTGGGGATCGGGACAACAACACCGCCAATGCCGCTGACCATTTCCCCTTCCTACGCCGGTGCCGGTGCCGGGCTCGGAATCGGCTGGAACCACCTTACAGGCGGGACCGGCGAAACCGATTTCTACAATTACGCCGGCGGAGGGCCCGGCGGTTTCGTGTTTTACAACTACTACGCTCCAGGGGCGGCTTGGCCGAGCGGCAGCCCAACTGAGTTAATGTTGATCAGTTCGAGCGGCGTCGTCGGCATCGGCACGACAGACCCCTGCGCGAACGGCCAAGCCCCGCAAAACTGCAAGCTCTCCGTCGCGGGCGCCATTCAGGCCTACGACATCACAGTCAACAACCAGTGGTCCGACTACGTCTTTGATCCAAGCTACCGGCTCGCCCCGCTGTCCGAAGTCGACGACTACATTCAGCAAAACCACCACCTTCCTGATATCCCATCCGCCCGGGAAGTTCAAGAAAAAGGCGTCAGTCTCGGCGAAATGCAAGCCAAGCTGCTCGCCAAAGTCGAAGAACTTACGCTCCACATGATCCAGGCCGAGAAAGAAAACCAGGAGCTTCGCGAACGCATCGCCCGCCTGGAGGAGCGGGATAAGCGGTAATGCGGTCCCGGATCTCCGCCCCGTTCCTGGCGGCGTGTGCCCTGGCTGGCGCCCAGGGCTTGCCGCCCACCGTGACGGTCACCTCCGGTAACTCTGCCGTAGTTCAGGCGGATCAGACCGTCACTACCAGCGGCACAATCACCATAAACGCTGGCACGAGCGTGACTTTCGAGGCCGGAAACATCATCACGCTGCAGAATGGGTTTCACGCCACCGCCGGGAGCAACTTCCACGCGTTTATCGCCACGCCCGATTTTGTCATCAACGTGACCCCCACTTCCGGCGGTACGACCCTGGCCGGGAACAGCGCGACCTATAGCGTCA
This sequence comes from Bryobacteraceae bacterium, assembly GCA_035294665.1. Taxonomy (GTDB): domain Bacteria; phylum Acidobacteriota; class Terriglobia; order Bryobacterales; family Bryobacteraceae; genus PSRJ01. The sequence continues at coordinate 29,051 of DATGKM010000218.1, forward strand.
CCGTCTCCAGCATTTTCAACTTCAGCGGCCCCGTGTATTTCTCGCCGGCCGGAGTTACGGGTCTTCCGCAAGGCGCTACGGCCAGCTTCAGCGCGAGTTCGATCACGCCGCCTGTGAACAGCACGTCCAGCCCGATTACGTTGACGATCACGACCGCATCTGGAGTTACGGGCAATTTCGCGTTCGCCGTGGTGGGAGCGAGTCTCGGCTATCCCAACCACGTCGGAACGAGTTCGCTCGTGGTGCAAGATTTTACGCTTACGGTCTCGCCCTCGATCACCTACATTCCACAGAGCGGCGCAGCAACGTTCACCGTAACTGTGACGGGCTTGAACCACTTTACTGGTACGGTCTCCTTTCCATTACCGATAACATGGCTCCCCAGCTATCCGAGCGCGGACTTCACGGAATACTGGATGCCAACCAACTCGGTTACGGTGCCGGGCTCGGTGACCTTAACGGTGGTTGATCGCGGGAACCCTGTGGGTCTGGGCTGGCTAGGGACACTTGAGGGATATGCGAACGGAGTGGGGCATGGCGCCACCCTGTGGGTGGGTATCTCGCCGCCGGCTTCCAGCGCGCTCGCGGTATCCTGCTCGGCCACGCCGAATCCCGCCGTCACCGGTCAAACGGTGACGTTCACCGCCAACCCCTCGGGCGGTGCGCCGCCTTATACGTACCAATGGTCGGGCGTATCGGGGTCGGGCCAGGCCGCCTCTCTTACACCGGCCACGGCTGGCACCTACATTGGCTATGTAACTCTTACGGACAGTCAGGGACGGAGCGCGTCGAATTCCTGCACGGTTTCCGTCCAGCCGGGTGGCTCGGCGCTCACGATCATTTCGAGCAGCACCCTCCCGTACGGCTCAGCCGGCGCCGCATACTCGCAGACCCTGCAAGCCTCAGGCGGCACCGGCTCCTACACCTGGTCGGCCCTAAGCGCCTTGCCTCAGGGCCTCACGCTGTCGGCGTCCGGCGTCCTGAGCGGCACCCCGGCCACCGCCGGAAGCTACACGTTCTATATCAAAGTTGCCGACACCGGCGGCCACTCGGTCTCCTCCGAATTCGCCCTGACCATCGCCTCCGGCGGCGCGCAAAGCAGTATCCAGATCTCCCTGGCGTACCCTCAATTTAGCGGCGGGTATCCCGGCGGCATCCATCAGTTCACCTTCCATTTCACCGATCCCCTTGGCCCCTCTGATATCTCCGGCGGGCAGATCGCTTTTAGCATCGATACTACCGGCCCGGATTTACCCGTGTGCCAGTTGGATTGGAACGTAAATGGGCAGGTGGATATTAACGGCATGGCCTACGGAAATTTTGGCGGTGGACAGCTCTCCAGCACCTACTGCACCGTGTACGCAGGCGAATCCAGTTTGACGCAAACGGCGCAGGGCTATGATGTAAGTATTCTGGTCAGCTTTCCGCAGCCGCTGCCAAATCCGCTGATGCCGGCCTGGACGCGCGGTATCACGCGGTCCGGGGCATATGGCGAGTTCACTCCGGTGGGGGCTCACAGCCTGAGCCCGAGGGTGGCGATCGGCCAAGTCCCCGGCGACGGCTATTGCGGCGGCACTGTATTCCTTGACGGGCATTTGAATCTTTACGCCAATGGCGCGATTGTCGGAGCCGTCGGCGCCAGCACCACGGATATCGGCTATTACGCCGGATGGCAGAATCAAGTGGGCTATGGCCAGATCTACTCCATATCGGATGTAAACAACGCGATCGCGACGAACCCAAACTGGTCGCTGGTTACGATCGACTCGGAGGAGTCCATCCTGCCGGTCCCGGCCGGGGCGCCTTATCCCACCGCTCCCGGCGGAGTGTACTATACCCAAGCCAACTACATTTTCACAAATCCGAACTGCACGATCGTTCTGGAACCCGGCGCGCCGGGTATTAGCGAAGGCAACACAGCTATCTACCCGGGCTTCTATATCGAATTCCCTCTCAGCGGCCCCTCTGGCGACCCAACCCCACACATCGACGGAATCTCGCCCAGCGTGATCAATACCGGGTCGAACCAAGTAACAATAACCGGTGGAGGGTTTGGCACCGTGCAGGGCAGCCTAGCCGTATGCCCCAGCGGCGCTAACCCGTGCAGCGGCTCCAATGTCGCCTGGTCGGTGGCTCCTGGCAGCTGGGGGCCGAACAGCATTGTCGCGATGCTGAACGTACCCTCCACCGATAACGGGAACTCGTATGATATCGAGGTGGTCTCAAACGGTTCGCTGGGCACTGGCTTCCAATCCACCGGCACGACTCAGGCGACGAGCAACAGGGTTACGGTGACAGTGCAGGCCAGCATCGTCATCAGCGGTCAGGTCACCATGGTCGGAACGAACCAGCCGGTATCCAACGTGTCAATCGGACTGCAGGACTCAAACGGCGTCACCTATCTCCCCGCCCATGTCACGGGCTCCGACGGAAAATATTCCTGGACCGTCCCCGTTGGGGGCAGCTATACCGTAACACCATCTCTTATTGGCGGAAATTACTGGTTCGATCCGCAGAACGCAACCAATATCAGCTCCACTCAGACGGTAAATTTCACCGCAAATCCGGTGACCTATGTCTACCTCCTCCACGGCATCGGCCAGAATGCCAGCGCTATGTCGGCCCTCTACCAGGGCCTAACGGCACCCGGAACCGGCATCGACCTGCGGAAATATTATGTCGATCCCGTCGGCCCGAATACGGGCTTCACCTTCGCTTGCGCCAGTTCCTGTGGCGGCGAATGCGTGACCGTCAACGGAACGATGATCAACCTGGGCGCCCAGTCTCTGGCGTCGTACATCTATCTACAGAATCCCCCTGGGAATATCATTCTTGTCGGGTACAGTATGGGCGGCTTGATCGCGTGCGATCTGATTGCCAACAACTATATCGGAGTTCTTACTGGGCACCCTGTCACTGCGGTGATCACCCTGGGCACACCCAACCTCGGATATCCATATTCCAGTATCGATTACAGCGGAACAAGTGCCTGTAACCAGATCCTTGACGATATGGCTGGCTCCTGGCTGCTGCAAACCAACGGAACGACGGCTGAACTCACGTCGCCATACCTAAGCAACCTCCAGCAACAATGGATATCGGCGTCCTATCCGGGCTACTGGATGGCCGCCGCCGGGCAGCAGTGCAGTAACCAGACGCGCAATCTGCCTCCAGGATCGATGGTGGGCTGCCCGTCCGGGAACGTCACCAGCGACGGGGTTGTCTGCAGAGATAGTGCGCTATACGGCGCCAGCACACTTGGTGGCTACCCGGGCTTCAACGGCGGGCCCGGACCATCTGTTCCGTGGACCGACTCAACCAATATATACGTCCACACGACCACATGGGCAGGGTGGGGGACGGCGGGAGTTCTCTGTGGCAACGATCCCTCCATTGATATCCCGTTGTACGCGCCAGCTTCCCTCCCCACCGGCACACTGCTTCCTCAGATCGTGGCGTGGATTAATCAATATGGCGGTGGTGCTCAATGAAAACTAGGCACTGGTTCGGCTTAGCATTTGCGGTGGCGGCCTCGGCCGTGGCCGTTTACGGACAGCAGCACGAGTGGCAGCGCATGCTCCAGGCGAGCGGGGCCGAGCAGACCGCATTGATTAAGTCCTACCTGCAGGCTGGGATGCCGCCCAGCGATGATTTTGGGGTTCTGATCCGAAGCAGGCCCGAGGTCTCCCTACCCTTGGTCGAACAGAAGATTGAGGAGGTTCTCCGATCCCCCTCCTCACCGGACAACTTCATTGACAAATCCGTGGACCCGCAAAAATTCGTCAACCTCGCGTCAATGGCGATCATGGGAGTCGGCAACGTACAGTCGCTCAAGGAGATCAGCAAGTTGATGAAAATCGACGAGAAGCGCTTCGGGCATCTCGTAGAGTACACCATGACCGCGGCCGAGGTCCGCGGCAATCCCTTCACCGTTGCCTACCAGGGCTTCGAAATCGGCGATCCCGCCATAGACTCCCGAATCGCTGCCTGGGCAGAAAAAGAGCTATTGCTCCTCCCCCAGCCCCCGCCAAAGGATTACAGCCGTGTGCCCGGAGGCGAGCTCCTTCGCCAAATGGATGCCCACACTCTCGAATTGGAAATCAAAGAGAATCGGACGGCGTGGGCCGAAGCCATGGTAGGTAAATACGGCGGCGTCCCGAGCGAGGCGCAGTGGCGCGGCGATCCCATCGTGTCCCGCCTCAGGCCGGACCAAGCCGACTCGTTACACGACGACATGATACGCCGCACAGTCGAGATAGCCGAGAAGCGGGCTAAACGGTAGCGCAATGGTCAGCAGGCTCATTTCTCTAGCCGCGCTTGTAGTACTCACCGTCGCCATACGCGCCCAAGGCCCGCTCGCGGTGACCGTTTCCCCGTCTTCCGCCTCCCTCTCCGGGTTCGTCCGCGACGAGTCCAACAACCCTGTCCAGGCCACCGTTACCATCGCTACGCAGGGCCTCCGCCAATCGCAGCTCACCGCCGCCGATGGCTCCTTCTCTTTCTCCAACCTCAAAACCGGCATGTTCTTCGCGTGCGCTGTCCCTCCTCCCGGCACCAACGGCCAGCGCTACGTCAATTCCTGCCTCTGGCAGGATCGCAACTCCGTCTACGTGCCTCTGGCTCCGGGCCAAATCCGCCAGAACGTTGTAGTTCCCCTTCAGCACGGCTACCCGCTCCATGTGCACGTGAACGATCCCGCTGCGCTGCTCCCCGCGCCCCTCGGCAAGATCGCCGGAAACGAGCTCGCCATCCACGTGATCGGCCCTTCCGGGCTGGCGCACCCGGTGCCCATCGCGAGCCAGGACGCCAAAGGGCGCGATCACGTTCTCGTGGTGCCCTATAACACTCCGCTTCAGCTTCTGATCCACAGTTCCTCGTTCGCTCTGAAGGATGCCGGCGGGAATGCGCTCGCTCCTACAAGCAAGACCGGCTTTGCTGTAACGCAGGGTGGACAGCCGCCGGCTTTCGTCGTGAACGTGAGCGGTCCGAAATCGTGAGCCATTTGCCTACTAACCAACCTCACCGACCCAGTGCAGCGCTGGCCGGAATGGGATAGACTCTCCCAAACGGTGAGGCTGCATGAATACTCGCAGACAGTTTGTGAAGAGCGCGGCCGGGGCCATGTTTGCCGGCTGCGGTCTGTGTTCTTGGCCCGCGTTCGCGCAGGGCTCCGTGCGCAAACGGCGCGAAGTGATCGTCGGCGGGAAGCGCGTCAAAACGATCGACGTGCACGCCCACGTCGTCGTGCCCGAAGCCACCGCGCTGATGGGCACAAAGACCGCGCCCGATAATCCCGCGCTGATTTCGCCCAAGCGCTTCGAAACCATGGATGAATGGGGCACCGACATGCAGGCGCTGAGCATCAACGCCAACTGGTACGGCCTGGAGCGCAATCTCGCCGGCCAGGTAATCCGCATCCAAAACGAAAAACTGGCGGAGATCTGCGCGAAGTATCCGGATCGGTTCGTGGCGTTCGCCTCCGTGGCTTTGCAGTTTCCGGAAATGGCGGCCGAACAGTTGGAAGAGGGCGTAAAGAAATACAATCTCCGTGGGGCGGCGATTGGCGGGCACGTGAACGGCGACGAGTTGTCCGCGCCCAAGTTCGACCCCTTCTGGAAGAAAGCGGAAGAACTCGATTGCCTGGTCTTCATGCACCCCCAGGGCATTCCCGAACTGGCCAAGCGCCTCGCGGGCAACGGCGGGCTCACGAACGTCATCGGCAATCCGCTCGAAACCACCATCTTCCTTTCGCACCTGATTTTTGATGGAACGCTCGACAAATTTCCGAAGCTGAAAATTCTCGCCGCGCACGGGGGCGGATATCTGCCTTCCTACGCGGCCCGCTCCGATTACGGCTGCAATCGCTTTCCGGCCTCCTGCAAGTCGATTCAGAAGAAGCCATCGGAGTATCTCCGCCGGCTCTATTTCGATTCCATGGTGTTCACGCCGGAAGGGCTGCGCCATCTCGTGGCCGAATCCGGCGTAGGCCAAATCATGATTGGCACGGATTACCCGTTCCCCTGGAGCACCACCACGGTCGATCACATTTTAAAAACGCCGGGCCTGACTGACGAAGACCGGCGCGCCATTCTGGGCGGCAACGCAGCGAAGCTATTGCGGATTACTTGAGGGCGCCGCGAGCGCAACCAGCGCGCTTGCGTCGGGAAGCTCGTCCAGCTTGAGAATACGCTGCTCGAGTGCGTGCCGCCCGGTTGGGAGCAGGAAGGAGGCGGCGTTGTCGTGGAACTTATCGAGCAGTTCGGCCCTGCTCATCGGGTTTTCGCGGGAGCCGCGATTGTATTCCTCGATTTCTTCGAGCGTCCGGCCGTCGCGCAGAGTCATGCGCACAATGCCTTTGAAACGCCCGGGACCGGGGAATGTTGGATCGATCTGGTAAGACACTCGCCGTGCGAGGTCCAGAATATCGGGATGGTGTAGCTTATCGGCGCGATAAGCGTGTTTGCCGAGTTCCCCGCAATAGAGCGCTTCTGCCAGTGTGTATTGCAGGCTCACGCGGCCGTGGGAATCGGAGGCCGGCGCCAATTTCTCTTCTAACGGCTCACAGACGATACCCACGATGAACGGCGCCACCGGGCATTCGATGCGCTCAACGTCCTCGGGCGCGATGGCGTGGCGCTCGCGCAGGCGCAATAGCGCACTAATATACGGATGGATCACGTGCGCCGCCGGAAAGGGCTTGAACGAAGAGTTGCGGCTTTCCCAATGCGTCCCGAGATCGCCGTCGATGCGGCGGAAATCGCGGTGCGCGGCCGCGTCTTGCACATGCGCGGCAAATAGTCCGAAGCGGCCTTCGAACACCTGGGCCGGGCCGGTAGCGCCGGCGCGCGCCAGCAAAGCGGCGGTGATTCCGCTTTGCGCGGCAAAGCCGGAGTGCAGAAACTTCGCCTGCGTGCCATCCACCCAGCATTCCAGCAGCCCCGCCGCCAGGCTGCCGCAAATCCCGGCTGCATGTACCATGCCGGTGGCGTCCAGGCCCAGCAGCTTCGCACTCAAGTACGCCGCTCCGAATGGCGCGAACAGGCCCGTAGGATGGAAACCGCGCCGATGCAGTTCCCCGGAAGAAACGCTGCCGGCGCGGCACGAAATCTCGTTGGCGATCGCGACAGCGGTAATCAGGTCGCGCCCGGAAACGGGAACGATTTCGGAAAGCGCCAGCGCTGCCGCGACCGCGGGGCTGCTCATGTGGACGATCGATTCGACGTGCGTATCGTCAAATTCGAGCGCCTGCGGGAAGGCTCCATTGGCGAAAGCGGCGGTAGTAACAGCTACTGGATCACCTGTCGCGAGCACGTGGCACGGCCCGGGCGATGCCATCGCCAGCGCGGCCTGCCGCACCGAGCGCCCGAATTCCGTTGCCGCGCCCGCCAGTGCCAGGCCG
>DATGKM010000219.1:0-18600 GCA_035294665.1 Bryobacteraceae bacterium
GCCTCGCGGCTGAATCTGGAACGAACCACATTCATTGCCACTGGGCGGGCACGACCGCTACGATGGCGATGCTGGCGGCGGAAATCGCCGGCGTACCCTGGAGTTTCACCGCGCACCGCTCCGATATTGCGGGTAACAACCTGCTCGCGGAAAAGGTTCGCAGCGCCCGGTTCGCCCGCGTGATTTCGCACAGCGGAGTACAGATGATGATGGCGCGCGGCGTCCCCGCCAGCCCCAAGATCCGCGTTCTGCATCTGGGCGTGCGCCTGCCATCCGTGCCTCCGCAGCCGGCAGTTGCCCGGCCTCCCGTGGTGCTCTGCCCCGCCGATTTTCTGCCGGTGAAGGGCCACCGGTATCTGATGGATGCCTGGCGAATTTTCGAGAGCCGTGGGATGGCGGGAGAGCTTTGGCTGGTCGGGCGTGGGGACGCGCGATCCGTAATTGAAAAGCCGCCGGCGAACGTGAAAGTGGTGGGCGAACTCAATAACCCGGCGTTGCTGGATTTGTACCGGACCGGCGCGATCGCCGCCACCGTGCTCGCGAGTATCGACCTGGGCAACGGCGAGCACGAAGGCATCCCGGCGGCCCTCATGGAAGCGATGAGTTTCGCGGTGCCTGTAGTAGCCACCAATACGGGCGGAATCCCGGAACTGGTGACGCGCGGCAGCGGGCTGCTGGTTCGCGAGAAAAATCCGGCGGCACTGGCCGATGCGATCGCGGCGGTAGTGGGCAACCCGGAGTTGGCCGCGCAACTGGGCCGCGCGGGCAGGCGCCGCGTGGCGGAAGCATTCGACGTGACAGAAATTGCGAGCCAACTGGAAGGCTGGTTTGAAGCAACCTGTCCCACAACCCAGAATAACCAGCGGGACCGCTCCCTTACGCTCCCGGCTCAGAAGCGCACGTGCTGACGATGATTTTGGAACGCGTGCTGGCGGCGCTCGCGCTGCTCGCCTGCTCACCAGTCTTACTGGCGGCCGCGCTCGCCATAGTCCTCGAAAGCGGATTTCCCATCTTCTTCCGCCAGGAGCGAGCCGGCCAGCACGGCAAAATTTTTCGGCTGATCAAACTGCGCTCGATGCGCGCAGGCCGCTCCGGCGCCCGCATCACCGCCTCTGGCGATGCTCGCGTCACGCGGGTAGGAGTTTTCTTGCGGAAGTACAAAATCGACGAGCTGCCGCAACTCTGGAACATTCTTGCGGGCGATATGCGCTTCATCGGCCCGCGTCCGGAACTCCCGCCGTTCGTCGATGGCCGCGACCCGCTGTGGCGCGCCGTGCTGGCCGGCAAGCCCGGAATCACCGATCTGGCGACGCTGATCTATCGAAACGAAGAGGAAATCCTCGCGCACTGCGCCGATCCGGAATCGGCCTACCGGCGCGACATTCTTCCTCGCAAGCTGGCGCTCAGCGTCCAATACCGCCGGACGCGCGGCCTTGCGACCGACCTCAGATTACTCGCGCTGACCGTTCGTTACAGTTTTTTCCCGCGCGGCTTTGAAGCCGGCGAAGTTCAAAAAGCCTTTGGGGAGACCAAGTGACCGAACGCCGTTTCATTCCCTTTCACCGGCCCGCCATCGGCCAGGCCGAAATCGATGCCGTAGTGGCCGCTCTGCAATCCGGCTGGCTAACCACGGGCCCGCGCACGGCGCAGTTTGAAAGCGAGTTCCGAGAATATGTGCGCGCGCCCCATGCATTGGCGGTGAACTCCGGCACGGCCGCGCTGCACCTGGCCCTGCACGCTTTGGATATCGGCCCCGGCGATGAAGTCATCACCACGCCCCTGACTTTCTGCGCTACCGTGAACACCATTCTGCACGTGGGCGCCACGCCGGTTCTGGCCGATATCGGCGCGGACGGAAATATCGATCCGGCCTCGATCCGTCAAAAACTTACTTCTCGGACACGCTGTATCATGCCCGTACACTACGGCGGCGCGCCCTGCGACATGCATGCCATCTGGTCGATTGCGCGCGAGCACGGCCTGTACGTTGTGGAAGACGCGGCGCATGCCACCGGCACGTATTACGGCGCGTGGCCCATCGGCGCGGGCGATCCGTCCCGCGGGCTTTCGAGCGACGCCGTGGCCTTCAGCTTTTACGCCACAAAGAATCTCGTTACCGGTGAAGGCGGCATGGTCACGTGCCATCGCGCGGACCTCATGGAGCGCATGCGCATTCTGTGCCTGCACGGCATCAGCAAAGACGCCTGGAACCGCTACACCGAAAAAGGCAACTGGTATTACGAAGTGGCCGAATGCGGCTTCAAGTACAATCTCAGCGACATTCAATCGGCAATTGGCATCGAGCAACTCCGCAAGCAGGAGGCGCTGCTTCGCCTGCGCGCCGCCCGCGCCTGCTTCTATAACGAGCTGCTCGAAGACGTCGAAGAAGTGGAAACGCCGCGGGATTCCGCGCTGGGCCGCCATGCCTGGCACCTCTATCCGTTGCGCCTCGATCTCGACCGGATCGGTATCAGCCGGGCGGACTTCATCGAGGGTTTGCGCCAGCGCGGGATCGGCGCGAGCGTCCATTTCATTCCCATCCCGCTGCATCCTGCCTTCTCCGGCCGCGCCGAACTGGCCGCCACGCACGTCCCGCGCGCCATGGCTCTCTACCAATGCCTCGTCTCGCTGCCCCTTTACCCCGATTTATCGAGCGGCGAGCTGGAATATATTGCCGCGTCCGTTAAAGAGATCGTCCATCAAAGCAGCCGCACGCTAAAAGCCGCCGCCCCCACTGCATAAAACGAACCATGCCGAACCCGCTCCCATTCCAACGCTGGCTCATTCTGACGCAATACTATCCGCCGGAGCCGGGCGCGCCGCAGGTTCGTCTCGCCGCGCTTGCCCGCGAACTCACGCGCCACGGCTGCTCGGTGGAAGTGCTCACCGCGCTGCCCAACTACCCGCATGGCCGGATCGCTCAAGGCTACCGCGGGCGCGCGCTGGTGCGCGAGGTTCGCGAAGCTATTCCTATCGAGCGCCTCTGGCTCTATCCCGCCGCTGGCCGCAAGCCACTTTCGCGCCTGCTCTGCTACTCGAGCTTCACCCTCACGGCCATGGCCCGCATTCTGGCGTACCGCCCCGACGTGATTTTCGTGGAAGCGCAGCCGATTACTCTTGCGCTGGCCGGATGGGCGCTCAAATTGCTCAAACGTGTTCCCTTTATCTACAACACCCCGGATCTGCAAGTTGAGATTGCGGGTGATAAGCGATGGATCGGTCTCGAGGCACTGGTCCGCGCGGCCGCCGGCCTCGAGAATTTCCTGATGCGCCAGGCCCTATGTGTCTCCACAGTTACCGACGCCTTTATCGATCACTTCGCCGGGGAGCGCGGCATTCCGCGCGCGCGCATCACCTTCCTGCCGAATGGCGCCGATACCGAACGGCTGCGGCCCATGCCCCCAGACACCGCCTATGCGCGCGAATTGGGAGTGGCGGGCAAAACCGTGTTCACCTACGCCGGCACCCATGCCCCCTATCACGGCCTCGAAATCATGCTGGACGCTGCCGGGCACCTCCGCGACCGCGCCGATATCGTTCTGCTGATGGTGGGCAACGGCCCGATCCGCGCGCAGCTCGAGCGCCAGGCCGCCGAACGCCGGCTAACGAATCTTCTGTTTCGCGATTCGCCATTTTCCGAAATGGCCCGTCTGATGTCCATCAGCCGCGCGGCCATCGCCACCATCGCGAACCTGCAGGCAGCCCCTAAGATGCGCCTTTCCAAAGTGGTGCCGCCGCTGGCCTGCGGCCGCCCCGTGATTTACGTGGGACAGGGCGAATCCGCCCGCCTGCTCGGCGAGCACGGCTGCGGTATCGCCGTGGAATCGGGCAGCGCCGCCGATTTCGCCGCCGCAATTCGCACCCTGGCCGATTCCAGCATCGCCGGCGAAATGGGTGCGCGCGGCCGCCGCCTGGCCGAATCCGAGTTTTCCTGGCAGTACATCGTCACGCGTTGGTTAGCACAAGTCGCCGAGGTCGCCGCCGGCCGCGACCCCTGGAGCGCCCCCGCGCTCCCTTCTTTTGCCCGGCAGTCCTCTGATTAACCATGCTCACCACAAAACATAGACAGCTACTTTTGTTGCCGCTATTAGCTCTTGCGGCCGTGTCGCTGGAAGCGGCCTTCCTCCTCCGCTTCGAATTCACGCTTCCGCCCGATCAGCGCCGTCTGCTCGAACTGGGTTTCTTCATCTTCGTTCCATTCAAGCTGGTGGCGTTCTACTTCTTCGGCCTGCACCGCGCCTGGTGGCGGATCGTGGGTCTCTTCGACCTGGTCCGGATCGGCCTGGCCAACCTGTCCGGCTCCGCCGCGGCCACCGCTGTCTGCTTGATCTCGATCGGTCCCGAGTTCCCGCGGTCCGTCTACATCCTGGATGCGATTCTTTGCTTCCTGCTCACCGCCGCGCTTCAGTTCAGCTACCGGATCATCACCGAGGTGATTCGTGCGCGCGCCGCCGATTTCGACAGCCAGAAGACCATCTTCATCTACGGCGCCGGCTCGGCCGGCCTCACTCTGGCGCGCGAAATCCGCTCGAACCCGCGCTTGAACACCCGCGTGGCCGGTTTTCTGGATGATGATGCGCGCAAGCATCACTCCTCCGTGCTGGGAATTCCAGTGCTCGGTTCCGGTCGCGACGCCGCCCGGCTCACCGAGCGCGCCCGCCGCCGCCGTAACTCCGTTTCGGAAATCGTCATCGCCATGCCTTCCGCCAGTGGGCGCCAAATGCGCACTGCCATCGCAAACTGCCGCGCCGCCGGCGTGCCGTTCAAAACCGTCCCCGGCCTGGGTGAGCTGCTGGATGGCAAAGTGCTCAGTTCCCAGCTTCGCGACGTCTCCGTCAACGACCTGCTCGGCCGCGAACCGGTCCGCATCGACGAAACCGTCATCCGCGAAGCCACGGCCGGCAAATCTGTCCTGGTAACCGGCGGTTGCGGCTCCATCGGCTCGGAAATCTGCCGCCAGGTAGCCCGCTTCGGCCCGCGCGCGCTGGTCATCTTCGATCGCGCCGAAAGCGATCTGTTCATGCTCGCGCTCGATCTCCGCTCCCGCTTCCCTTCGCTAAACCTGGTTACGGAGTTGGGCGATATCACCCGCCCGCACCGCATTTCCGAGGCCATCCGCGCGCACTCGATCGACGTCGTCTTCCATGCCGCGGCCTATAAACACGTGCCGCTGATGGAGGCCAACATTCTGGAGGCGGTGGAGAACAATGTCATCGGCACCTACAACGTGGCCCAGGCCGCGCACCAGCACAATGTCCAGCGCTTCGTCATGATCTCTTCGGATAAGGCCGTCAACCCCACCAGCATCATGGGCCTCACCAAGCGCGTGGCCGAGCTGATCGTTTCGGCCATGCCGCTCGATGGTAGCCCGCGCCGCAGCACGTTCGTCTCCGTCCGCTTCGGTAACGTGCTGGCCAGCGCCGGCAGCGTGGTGCAAATCTTCCAGCGCCAGATCGCTCAAGGCGGACCCGTCACAGTCACGCATCCCCAGATGTGCCGCTACTTTATGAGCATTCCCGAAGCCGTGCAGCTCGTGCTGCAGGCCTCGGCCATGGGCAAAGGCTCGGAGGTCTTCGTTCTCGATATGGGCGAGCCGGTGCGCATCGTCGATCTGGCCACAAACATGATCCGTCTGGCCGGCCTCGTTCCGGGCGAAGACATCGAAATCCTCTTTACCGGCCCGCGCCCGGGCGAGAAGCTCTTTGAAGAATTGCAGCTCGCCGGCGAAGATATCGTCCCCACCTATCACGAAAAGATCAAAATTTTCAAATCCCGCGGGCGCGCACCCGCGCAGTTGGCGCAGTGGCTGGAGGCTCTGCAATTCATGCTCAAGGCCCGCCGTGTGGAAGACGCCAAAGCGCACCTGGCCGGACTGGTGCCCGCATACCATCCGGAAGAGATTGCCCCCGTGGAACTGAAAAGAGAGGTAGCCCATGCCTCGCGCTAGCTGGCTGGAACAGATGGCCCCGCGCGGCTTCATTCTCTGCTTTCACGAAATCTCTCCCCGGCGGTTCTCGGAATTGATCGGTTCCCTGCGCGGCTTCCGTGCCGTCCACCTGAACGAACTCACGGCCCGCGCCCGCGCCGGCAAAAGCACCGCCGGCCTGTTCGCGATCACTGTGGACGATGGCGTCGGCGACAACGTGCGCGGCCTGTCGGCGGCGCTCGTTTCCCATGGCTGGCCGGGCACATTTTATTTGCCCACCGGCTATCTCGATTCCGGCATGGGCATGCCCTTTCAGTGGTTTTTCAAGCTGCGCCCTCTTCTGCCAGGGAAAGTCTTCCGCCTCAAATCGGAGGTCCTCGATTTCCGCTCGCGCGGCGCGGTCGCCCGCTTGTCCGAGCGCCTGGAAACGCTCTGGCGCACCCAGCCGCTCGACGCCTATTGGCCGCTGATTACAGAACTGGTGGACACCGTAGAGCGGGACTGCACCGTCAGCCGGAAGGCCCTGGAACCACCCGCGCCGATCTCCTGGCCGGAGGTTTCCGCGTTGAGCCGCAGCGAGCTGATCCGCTTTGAGAGCCACGGCGTGACCCACATTGCCGTCTCCGCGCTCAAAGAGGACGAATTGGATCGCGAGATGCAGCGGAGCCGCGAGCGCATCGAGCAGCACACCGGCCGCCCCTGCCGTCACTTTTGTTATCCGTTCGGCAGCGCCGAAGCCATCGGCAGCCATGCGCCGCGCGCTGTCCGCCGCTTCTACGATTCGGCCGTCACCTTAAGCATGGGCCCTGTCGATGATGCCGATCCCTGGCTGCTTCCCAGAATTCCACTCTATGAAAAGAACAGCCGCCTCTTTGTCGGCCTGAAGATCGCCCTGAAATGTACGCCGGTGCGCACGGTATTCCCTTACCGTTCGTATCGCTTCGCGGAAAACTGAACACCCACTCAAGGATAAGCCCATGCTCGGTTCCACAATCGATTACTACCTTCTGCGCCCCTTCACGCACAACCGCAACTGCGAAACCGAGGAACAGATCGAAGCCCGCCACGCCCACACCAGCGTGGACCTGGACGCCGCGCTCCGCCGCATCGACAAACTTCAGCGGAGGCTCGATGGCCGCTTTCCCATCGACCCCGCCCTTCGTTATCTGGACGTGGGATGCGGCATAGGAGACATGGCGCTGGCGCTCGCCAGGCTCGGAGCGCGGCACGTCACAGGAATTGACTACGTCCCCCGGGGCATTGCCGTGGCCCGCGCCAACGCGGAACGGCTCGGCCTCGCAGACCGCGTCGACTTCGTCGTCAACGACATCCACGATTGGGAACCCGAAGATGCTTACGACGTGGTGCTTTCGCACGAAGCGCTTGAACATATCAGTGATCCGCGAGCTTTTCTAGCGCGCCTGCGACGTTTTACGCGCCCCGATGGAATTGCCGTGCTCGCCTTCGGCCCGCTGTTCCATTCCCCGGTGGGCGATCACATGTGGGGCTTCTTTCGCGTGAACATTCCCTGGAGAGGCGTGATGTTCTCCGAACAGGCCCTGCTTCGCCTGCGCCGGGAGCGGTTCCGCCCCACGGACGGCGCTAAGCGATATGGAGAAGTGGTGGGTGGCCTGAACCTCATGCGCTACTCAGAATTCCTGAAGTACACGCACGAGGCCGGCTGGAAATTCGATTTCCTGGATCTCAATCCGCAGCTTAAGAGCATCCCGCCGGCATATTGGTTATCGCGCACGCTGTGCGCTATCGCGGGAGTGAGGGATTACTTCGCCACCGCGGTTTATGCGGTGCTGAGACCGGATCGTGCAGCGGTGATACAAGAAACCGCAGACAGGACCGTGGCTGGCGCTGACACATGTTCGCGCCAGCCTACCGCCGCGCATCTCTAATGCAGGTCTGACCCCAGGCAACGTCGAGGAACTTTGGTCAACGAGATTTCTAAAACATTTTTTAACCCACGACACTATGCTGCCCATCGGATATTCCGGAAAACTACAGAGGAGAGAAACATGGTTGCGCAAAGTTCAGTAGCACTAAATTCCAAAACCTACCGGCTCTTCACTTCTCCGTCGTACGACGTGGTGATTGAACCGCAAGGCGGCAAGAGGCTGGTTAGAGTGGAAACTCGGGACCCATCCATCTTTGTGCTGCGGCGGCAGGTCCTCACAAGTTATCCGGACGATCTCATCTCTTTGATCAACAGGATCAAAGGCCCCGGATATCTTTGCGACGAAATCGCGCGCGATGGGGATCCCACCTATGTCAAGGGTTGGCTTGAGGCAGATCTGTCTGGGTTCTTCCGTCCTGAGCAATTCGTTGGCAAGCGCATCCTCGACTTCGGCTCTGGCGCGGGCGCTTCCACGGTAGCCTTGCGGGCCCTGTTCCCTGGAGCTGAAGTCGAAGGCGTAGAGCTCGATGCAGACTTGCGCGAAATCGCCCTGGCGCGAGCGCGCTACCACGGCTTCGACCCGGCCTGCTTCTGGCTTGCCCCGGATGGCGAGCACCTCCCCGCCGGTATCGGCAGGTTCGATCTTGTCGTTCTCTCGGCCGTCTGGGAACACCTGCTCCCGAAGGAGCGGCCGATGATCCTGTGGCAGATTTGGTCGCTGCTGCGCCCGGAAGGCTATCTGTTCATCAATCAAACGCCCTATCGCTGGAGCCCCTTGGAAAATCACACCACCAGCCTGCCGCTCCTGAACTACCTTCCAGACGGGCTCGCGCTTCGCGCCGCCCGCAAGTTCTGTGGCAATGTGAGGCCGGACGAAACCTGGGAGGAACTCCTGCGTCGCGGGATCCGCGGAGGCACACCCAGCGAAATCAAGGGTTTGATTCGCTCCATGGGCGGAAAGGCTCGATTGCTGACTCCCTCCGGAATGGGCATCTCCGACATGATCGATCTTTGGTACAGCCGTTCCGGAGCTGGCCGGCTGCACGCGCTGAAACACTGTGTATGGATGGCACTGAAAGGCGTGAAACTACTTACTGGAATGCAGATTCTTCCGTCACTCACCATGGTCGCCCAGAAAAAAGCGTAAAGCGGGGCTGGCGCGCAACGCCAGCCCCGCCGGCAAATGCTAATGCGAGGTTTGCGAATACAACTGAGCCACCTGGGCGGCGCTCAGGACTTGGTTATAAAGGCGAACATCGTCAATGATCCCCTTGGCGAAGTTCGTCTGGCTGGAATCAGCGCCGATGGTCATGCCATAGACACCGTTCGGTATGGTAGTCCCGCTGGTGAACGTATTGTATTCTATGCCCTGTTTTACACCGTCCACATACCCGGTCACCGTGCCCGAAGCGAAGGTGAACGTCACCATATGCCACGAACCCATCGGCAGCGAGTAGTTCAACGTAGCGTACATCCCGTTGGCATCGAACTGCGGCACATGCGAGGCGCCGTTCAGCTTCACGTCCCAGTCGTAGTTCTTGGCCACAATGCGCTGGTCGATTCCGGGATTGTCCGCGGCATTCACCCAGAACGAAATCGTGAGGTTATTCGTGAGATCGATTGTCGGCTCATCGGTTACTGCCACATAGCTGGAAGTCCCGTTAAATTGGAGCGCTGTGCCGTAGCTGCCCTCCACCCAAGCCGGGCCGCCAACCAGCGTGCCATAGGCTCCATGCGCTATGGCATCCCAAGTGTAACTGCCGGAGCCTTCGTTGAAAGGCCACCAGTCTTCGGGATTGGGAAGAGCAGTGCCGCCGCCGCCCACGCCGCCGCTGGAATTGCTGATAGTCAGGCTGATCGCGGCCGTTTTGGTCAGCCCCCCGCCGGTCGCCTGGGCGGTAATGGTGTACGTGCCCGCTGCTGCTGTGCTGGCGGCGGTGATGGTTGCCGTGCTGGAGCAGGTGGGGGCGCAACTGGCGCTGGAGTAGCTGGCGCTAACCCCGTTGGGCAGGCCTGTCATCGAAAACGAAACAGTTTGCGCCGTGCCGGATGCCAGCGTTGCCGTGATCTTGTCGGTAGTGGTTTGCCCTGGAGCCACACTCAGCGAGCTAGTGCCGGCGGCAAGGGAGAAGCTGAAAGTAGTGGTAGTCGGTTTGACCACGGTAAGAGTCACCGGCACAGAGGCGGATGCTCCACCGCCCGAAGCGTTCACCGTCACCTTATAGCTCCCAGCCGCAACCGAACTCCCCACTGACAGTGTCAGCTCGGTGGAACAAGACGGTGTGCAACTCGTGCTGGAGAGAGAAGACGTTACTCCGCTCGGAAGTCCGCTCACAGAAAACGAGACGGATTGGCCGTTTCCGGAAGTCAGTGCCGTGGAGATCGTATCGCTCCCCGAACTCCCCGCATTTACCGAAACCGTGCCGGACGAAGCGGAAAGCGAGAAATCGAACGCGCTTGCCGTGGTGAAGCTGTAGTTGCCCGATGTTGTCGAGTTCCCGTTCGAATTGGCGGAGATCGCCGCAAAGTCGTAAGTCGTGCCGGCCGCGAGGCCCGTAAGGTTCACCGAATGCTGTGTCACCATCGCCGAATTCAGCCCGCTCATGTTGCCATAAGCCGCCGTCTGGCCGTACTCCACTTGCGAGCTTGCCGGTTGACTGGTTGTCCAGGTAATGGTTGCGGAACTAATTGTCACGTTCGTGGCTGCCACGCCCGAAATCGCCGGTGCCGTGCTGCCAAAAATATATTCGTAGGCGCCGATATCGTAAACATTGTCCTGTGGCCGCGGCGTTCCGGCCATGTCTGTAGGCACTTCAGGAATGGTGACGCCTGCATTAATCGCCGGGCTGCCGGACTTGTAGTAGAAATTATATGGTGCGCTGGAGGCATTCACGAACATCGGGTCGGCGTAGATAGTGTTGGTGGGGCTCACGCTCTCACCCCCGCCGCAAGTATCGCTCCCGCCGATCGTGCCGTTGGTAACTAGGTTGTGATCGATTACCAGGCTACCTTGGAAAGCGCACAGGTTTACAGCGAATCCATCGGTTGGATTGTAGAAGATATTGTTTTGGACCGTTACCGCCCCTCCGGAAACATCCCAGAGCATCAGTTGACCGCCATGGTTGTTCATGTTGAAGGCGAAGGTATTATTCGCAATCAGTCCCGAAAACCCGGAAGCCGTCTGCACTCCCCACCCGGTAATCGGTCCGAGGAACAGATTATTCGTAATGATGCTGTTCGAAGAGTGCAGGTACAGGCCATGATCGTGAGAGATCTCGGTACCGCCGGTCCGTCCAATATTCGTGAAGGTGTTCCCTGTGAAAGTCAGGTTGTATTGCCCCGGCCCGGCATAGACGCCTGCATAACCGTAGTCGAGGGTACTGTAGTGCTGGCCGATTCCCGTGAACGTGCACCTCTGAAAAGTGATATCGTGCGCCGGAGTACCCGCGTTCATGTCGATCGCAGTATTGTAGGCGTTGGCGAACACCAATCCGTCCAGCACCCAATACGATGCCGGACCCACAAAGTAGATGTACCCGTTGCAGCCGGTCTGCGGTCCGTTATAAGCATTGCCGCAATCGAGCACAGCTTTTCCAGGGTTTTGGGCTTTGACCGTAATTGGGGAGCCAGGTGCGCCCGATTTGTTGATATACAGCAGCCAATCCAGCGTGCCGCCGCCACCATAGGGCGTGTCGTCCGGGTAAGTGCCATCCGCCAAAATCAGGGTGTCGCCCGGATTCACTACCGTTACTCCCCGCGCCAATGTCCGGAATGGCGCCGACTGCGTTCCGGGGTTCGCATCCGATCCGTTAGGGGAGAGATAGTAAGTATTTGCTGATAAGAGACTTGGAACCACAAACAGGCACGCCAGCGCTGCGCTGCGGGCCCCCACCTCGCGTAAGCGGCGTGTACACACACGTATAGCGGCTTGAATCTGTGAGGTCATCAGACCGTCCTTTCGTCGAGAGAACTTGATTTACGGCTTGTCAGGGCACCCGGGCGGACTGGATCAGCGGCTGTGGGGTAGGAAAGAATACGAGGTCAACAATGTGCCCAAATATACCGAATCCGTCAATCAGGTATGCATCCTAACATGCATCATGAAGGAAATGCAATGCTCCGAACGCTGCGAGATTTGTTGCTTTTAGTCCGGAAAACGTTCCGTAACGTTACGCGCACAGACAAAACGGCTGCCGTTAGCGGCATCCGTGCTGACCTGCACATACCGTTGGTCCTGGTGGGTCTCATTTTTATGTGCAATCTCAGGGCGGCTACCTGGTATGTATCGCCATCCGGGGCCGATGCCAATCCTGGCACACCGGATCAGCCGTTTCGCACGGTGGCACAGGGGGTCGCCGTCGCCGCTCCCGGCGATACCATTCTGCTGGCGGATGGCATCTATGGCGCTGAGGGCCACACCGAATTCGCGGTCCATATCCGCTCTTCCGGAACACCTACCGCCTGGATTACGCTCAAAGCGCAGAACAAGGGCGGCGCTATCTTAGACTGCCAAAATGTCACTGATGCTCCGCAGACCGGATGCCAAGGCTACATATATCTCGATACCGGGGCCGCTTACTGGGTCTTTCAGGATCTTGTCTTTCAGCATGAGTACACGGTCGGAATCGATTCCAACTCCGTTCCTTCCGCGCACGATATTCTCGTCCGCGGCTGCCGCTTCGAATACATAGGACAGCATCCCAGTTTTGCCCCATTCGGTGAAGCGGGATTCTATGCCGGACCCGGCGGCTATAACATGACTTTCGACAGTAATGTATTCCACGATATAGGAAGAGACAGCGGAACATATATTTCGCACGATCACGGCTTGTATTTACACTCCTCATCTACCACCATAGTGAACAACATCTTTTATGCCCCGATTACTGGATGGGGCGTGCAGACCGCCAGTGGCTTCGGCGGCCTGATTGCGAATAACACCTTTGCGCTGGTGATGAACAATAACGGAGGGCAGCTCATGTTATGGGATAACGACGGGAGCATTACTGTCAGAAATAACATTTTCTATAACCCGAATCGCGGATACGCTGTAAATACCTCGGGCTTCACGACTAGCGGCGCCTGCTCCGTCGATCACAATCTGGTATTCGGCGGAACGCCCGGCACGGTCGCCCCCTGCTCAGTTAATGGCAATTTTACTGGCGATCCGCAGTTTGTAAACGCCTCCAGCCCGCCTTACGATTTTCACCTGCAAGCGGGTAGTCCAGCGATTGGCAACGGCGTCCCTATTCCCAATCTGACCTATGACTTCGATGGCAATCCGCGCCCTCAGAACGCCCCGCCCGATATCGGCGCCTTGCAGTATCAACCGCCGGCAGCCGCCCAGGTTCGCAGGCCCCAACAACTTCGTCCAAGCCGCGCCCGTTAGAGGGAGCAACGCTTTCGCCCAAGGAGCCATGTTATGAATATCGACCTATACACTACCTGCCCTAGTGTCTACCAGGATGTCGATCCCCAAGCTTATCTCGCCACTGTGCGCGATGTCTGCCGCTGGAGCGACGCCGCCGGATGCCGTGGGATGCTTGTCTACACCGAGAACAATCTGCTGGATGCATGGCTTGTCTCGCAGGTTGTGATCCAGAACAGCGCGCAGCTTTCACCGCTAGTCGCTGTCCAGCCGGTGTATACCCATCCCTACACAGCCGCCAAGATGGTAAGTACTCTCTCCTATCTCTATGGCAGGCGAGTGAACCTCAACATGGTAGCGGGTGGATTCAAGAACGACCTGGCCGCGCTTGGTGATTCGACACCCCATGACCGCCGCTACGACCGCCTGGTGGAATACACCACCATAATCAAGCAATTGCTCCGCGGCGGCTCGCCGGTAACCTTCCATGGCGAGTTCTACAACATGGAAAAATGTTCGCTCAAGCCAGCCCTGCCGAAGGAACTTTTTCCCATTATCACCATTTCCGGTTCCTCTCCCGCCGGTATGGCCGCCGCGCGGCAACTGGACGCGATCGCCATCCGTTATCCCGAACCTCCCGAACGATGCGCCGCCGAAGCCGGCAAACTCGAACGCAGCGGTATCCGCGTCGGCATCATTGCCCGCGAATCGGAAGATGAAGCCTGGGACATAGCCTACCAGCGCTTCCCCCCGGATCGTGGCGGCCAAATCATTCACAAGTTAGCGATGAGCACTTCCGACTCTTACTGGCACAACCAGCTTTCTACTCTCGGTAAACTGGAGCACCAGCCGGCGCGCCGCACTTACTGGCTCGCTCCTTTCGAAAACTATGAATCTTTCGCCCCATTCCTGGTCGGCAGTTATGTTCAGGTGGCGGAGCAGCTATCCCGGTACATATCCGCCGGCTATTCCACATTTATCACCGAAGTTCCTGCCGCGGAGAGCGACTTGCAACACATCTGCCGCGCATTTGAGTGCGCCCGCCGATCGATGACCGGTGATCCCGCAAACACCCTGGTACTGGCATGAGAGCACTCCATCAGTTATTCGCGCAACGCGCCCGGACACAGCCGGAAGTCACCGCCATCGTCTCCGGACCCGAAAAAGTCAGTTATGGCGAGTTCGAAGACGCCACCAACCGGCTCGCCCGGCTGCTCATCGCCGCCGGGTGCCATCCAGGCGATCGCGTAGCCCTGCTGGTGCCGAAATCCATCGCCGCCATCGCGGGTATGTTCGGCGCGCTCAAGGCCGGTTGCATTTATGTCCCCATCGACACCGGCAGCCCGGCCGCGCGCATTGAAAAAATCCTCGATTCCTGCGAGCCGCGCCTGCTCTTAGCCTCAACTGGTGGGGCAGGCGCTTTCGCCTGCCAACCGCGTCGCAGTTCCATGCGCATCGCCTGGCTCTCTTCCAGCCCCCCTCCGGCCGGCCTGGACTGCGTTTTTACCTGGCGGGATCTCCCGTCGGTTTCCGCCGCTCCGGTGGATAGTCCCACGCGCCCGGAGGATCCCGCTCACATACTCTTTACTTCCGGTTCCACGGGCGTGCCGAAAGGTGTCGTGATTACTCACTCCAATATTTTTCATTTCATCGACTGGGCAATTCCCTATTTCGGCATCGCGGCCGGTCAGCGCATCTCCTGCCAGCCTCCCTTGTATTTCGATCTATCCACTTTCGATGTCTACGGTACACTGATCTCCGGCGCGGAACTGCATCTGGTTCCTCCCGAAATCGGTTTGCTGCCGCACAAAGTAGCCGAATTTATCCGCTCTCATCGCTTGACGCAATGGTTTTCGGTTCCGTCCGTCTTGAAGTACTTATCCCAGTTTGATGTCGTCCGGCGCGATGACTTTCCCTCTCTCGAGCGCCTTCTCTGGTGCGGCGAAGCCCTCCCCACGCCCGTGCTGATCTATCTGATGCAGCGCCTTCCGCATGTTACCTTCACCAACTTATACGGCCCCACGGAAGCCACCATAGCCAGCAGTTACTACACGGTCCGGAAATGCCCCAGGGAGGAAACGGTTGAGATTCCCATTGGTCAACCCTGTGGCGGTGAAGACTTAGCGGTTCTGGACGAATCGTTGGGCCCCGTCCCTCCGGGAGAAACCGGAGATCTCTATATCAGCGGCGCCGGCCTGAGCCCCGGTTACTGGAAAGACCCCGCTAAAACGAACTCGGTCTTCTTATCCCACCCCACCCGCGGCCGCATCTACAAAACCGGCGATCTGGCGCGCATGGGAAAAGACGGCCTTTTCTATCTGCTGGGCCGCGCCGACACTCAGATTAAAAGCCGGGGGTATCGCATCGAGCTGGGTGAGATCGAAGCCGCGTTAAGTACTTTCGACATCCTGCGCGAGGCCGCTATTGTGGCGGTGCGCTCAGAGGGCTTCGAGGGGATGATTATTTGCTGCGCCTATGTGCCGTCTAATAGTAATGAGGTTACTCCCGTGATGCTGCGCTCCCGGCTCGCGAGCTTGCTTCCTCCTTATATGATGCCGGCCCGGTGGATGTCTTTGGACGCTCTTCCCTTGAATGGCAACGGCAAGGTGGACCGGCCTCGTCTGCGGGAGATGTTCAGCGCCGCGCGCGCCCCCCTGGCTACCGGCGAATGCCGCGCCATGAGTGCCGTGCAAACATCAGCCGAAGTGAACTAGGAGGTGCGTGTGCAAGCCGCGATTTCGCCAATTGCTTTTGCCGTTTCGGATCCCTCGCCGTTCCTGGAGCCCGTCCAGGCGCTCCTGCGAAAGCTTACTTTTCAGGAGCCCGGCCCGGATACGGATCTGCTGGCAACCGGCATGTTGGATTCCATGACTCTGGTGCAGTTGGTGGCCGCGCTCGAGCACGAATTTGACGTCCAGATCCCGATGGACGAACTCGGCGCCGAATCCTTCCGTTCCGCGGCTGGCATCGCCTCGCTCGTGGCCAACGCGAAGTCAGTGGAGCCCGCGGTCCCCGCGCGGACTGGTCCGCGGCCCGGCCTGATTCTCGAAATTCAGTCACTCATCGAAGAGACCTTCTCCGTGCGGATCGAATCCGCCGATCAGGACTTGTTTGCCTCCGGCGCGCTCGATTCCCTGATCCTCGTTCAGCTCATCCTCCGCCTGGAAGAGCGCTTCGGCCTGGACCTGGTGATGGAGGATCTCGATCTCGACGCCTTCGCTACCGTCTCCACCATCGCTACATTCATAGAAACTTGCTTGAAGAAGACCGGCGCCGCCGCTCGCTGAGGGGGAATCCATCCGTGGTCCCGTCCCAGATCCGTCCGTTCCAGAGCGAAGACATACCGGCAGTGGCGGAGATTCATCGCGAAGTATTCTCGCTTGCGAAGAGCATGTCCCCAACCATGCTCGATCGTTACCGGACCTACTTCGAGGAGGTTTTCCTGAAGCCCGCCGCGGAATGCCAGGATCTCGGTTCGCTCGTCTGCGAGGAAGATGGCCAGATCGTCGGATTCATCGGTTCGGCGCCGCGCCGCATGACCATGAATGGCCGGCCGGTGATGGGCCGGGTAAGCACCCAGTTCGTGGTTCACCCGCGCAGCCGTGGCATCGCCGGGATGAAACTGCTGAAAACCTTTCTGGCCGGCCGCCAGGACTTCTCCATCGCGGATGAGTCCAACAGCATGGCGCGGGCGCTCTGGATGAGCATGGGAGCCGCTACCTGCGCGCTCCCCAGCATCATTTGGAATTACCCGCTCCGGCCCGTCAGCTTCGGCCTCTACGCGCTCGCCCGGTTCCGGCCTGGCCTGCGCTTCACTCGTTTTGTCGCGTTTGCCGCGCGTGCTTTGGATGGGGTCATTAAGCGCTCCCGCGGGAACGGTTCCCACCCGCGGCCACTCGATCGGGAAGCCCTCGGCGCCTGCCTCTCCCGCATGGTCGACCGGCCTTTGCGCCCCTGTTACGACTCCCAGTCCCTCGCCTGCGTGCTCAAAAGGGCCGCCCGCCTCCGCACCAGGTCCGCGCTCCAAACCGCTGCCGTCGAATCCGATAAAGGCCTCACGCTCGGCTGGTACGTGTTTAGCATCAGCCCCGAAGGAATCTGCCAGGTGCTGCAGTTCCACGCCCGCAAAGGATCGGTGGAATGCGTTTTCGAGCAGTTGCTCGGCCATGCCGCGCAAACCGGCGCCGTGGCCGTGACCGGCCGCCTCGATCATGGCCTGATGGAAGCGGCTTCGGCGTTCCGCTGCCTGATGCATGCCGGCCCGTGGGTGTTGGTTCACTCGCGCAACCCCGAACTCGTCAGCGCCTTTGAGCGCGGCGACGCATTCTTTTCCCGTTTGGAGGGTGAGTGGTGTCTGCGTTTTCAGTAGTGCCCGAGCCTTCAGTTCCCCGGCATCCAGCCCCAGCCCCTTCGCCGCAAGCCGTCTGTGGCGCGCCGGCCCGCGCCTATTCTTGGCTGCTTTCGCTCCAATGCCATGGGGTCTGCTTCGGCGTGCGCGTCAACAGCCGCCCGCTCTGGAATCTGGTGGCGCGCCGCGCCGCCGAATTCATCCCCGGCGTGCAAGTCAACGCGGGCGGCCGCATCGATTGCTCCTATATCCTCACGGAATCCGCCGAAGGCCGGCCGGGCATCGCTGTTCACTCCGGCCGCCGCCTCGTGGCGCGCGCCGTCAATCGCTTCGAAGCGTTTCAGGCCCTTTGTTCCGATGTGCAACTGAAGTTGGCGGAACTGAGCCCTCAAGCCGTCTTCATCCATGCGGGCGTGGTCGGCTGGAAAGGGCGCGCCATCATTCTTCCCGGCCGCACCTTCAGCGGCAAATCCACCCTGGTCAACGAACTGCTGCGCTGCGGCGCCACTTACTACTCTGACGAGTATGCGGTTTTCGAAAATGGCTATGTCCATCCCTTTCCGTGCCCTCTCCACGTGCGCTCCCGCCAGGGCCATGCGGGCCGCCGCATTCCCGCCACCCTCCTGCGCGCCGCCATCGGTTTTGCCCCGATTCCTGCCGGTCTGATTCTGTTCCTCTCCTTCCGCGCGGGCTCCGCTTGGCAGGTCAGGCACCTCTCTCCCGGGCTCGGCATGCTGGGCCTGCTGCGCAATGCCGTCGCGGCCCGCGCCCGTCCGGCCGAAACTCTTCGCGCGCTCTCGCCCGCCGTCCTCCACGCCCCCGCAATTCGCGGCCGCCGTGGTGAGGCTGGCCTCGCCGCCGATCGAATTTTCGAGCTGTTCGACGAAAGTTGGCCAGCTTAGTTCACAACCAAAGGAGATGGTATGAATGAGTAGGCTCGGGCGGGATAAGCTTCGAGAAGAGAGGTTTTCTCGGAGTAGACAGGTCACAGGCTGGATAGTGTTTTTGGGGCAGTGCGACCCCGTAAAGGAGATTGGTCAGACCTGTGACCG
>DATGKM010000220.1:0-6392 GCA_035294665.1 Bryobacteraceae bacterium
AACACCTTGCAGGCCTCCGAGACGCTGCCCAGCGTCTCGGCCAGCTTTAGCAGGCCTACCTTGTTCTTGATAATCTTTTGATCGTTGCTCATCTGACATTTTCCTTTCTCTCTGTTCTAAACAGTTTTACTACAAAATGTCGGATCAAGTTGAGACTAGTGGCCTGTCGTGGCCAAATCTTTAGCAAGCGGGGCGCCTGTCGGCGCGGATAACCGCATCGGCCATGCTAACGGCGACTTGACGACAGGCCACTAGTACACCACCAGGCCTCGACAGCTCCGGTACTCCCGGCAGATATTCGGTCTTCAATCCAGGTCTACGGGAAATCCTGCAGGTACGCGTCTGCCCCCCGCTCTAAAGTCCCGCCCCCAAACTGCCGATATCCTCCTCGATGGCCGAAGACGATTTAGTGCTCCTCGAGCTCATGTTGAACCGCTTCCGCCGGCTAATGGCGGATCTGCAGCGAGGCACCATGTCCCGCAACGATTTTCAGCCCTGGGAGGTGGAAATCCTGTTGGATATCTCCACTTGCGAACTGGATCGCCGCCGCCGCTCCGACATCCTTCGCCAGTATCAGAGAGCGGTGGAGAAGCAAATGGAATCCGGCCCCGGCCCGCCTATGAAACTTTCCGATTTTCTGGCTATCCGCGCGCGCCGGGGGAAAACCACTTTCCCGGAAGAAGACAACTGAAGGATTCCTGAGCCGCGACCGTCAGGGAGCGGTTCGCTGTGCCAGATAAATTACCCGGCGCCCCTCGATGCGGTAACGCCCTTCCAGCACCACTCGAATGGCCTCCGTGTAAATCCGGTGCTCCTCTCGCAGGATGCGGGCGGAAAGCGTTTCTACCGTATCGTCTTCCTCTACCGGAACGGCGGCTTGCATCACCACCGGGCCGGCGTCCAGATATTCGTCTACAAAATGCACCGTGCAGCCGCTCACTTTCACCCCGTATTCGAGCGCCTGGCGCTGGGCGTCCAAACCCGGAAAGGCCGGCAACAGAGATGGATGAATGTTGAGGATCCGGTTCGCAAACTGTCGAATAAATCCCGCGCTCAGCACCCGCATATACCCTGCGAGGCAAATCAAATCCACCCGGTAGCGGCCGAGAGCTTCCATCAGACCGCGATCGTAACTCTCGCGATCCATCCCCTTCGGCGGAAGCGCTACCGCCGGAATGCCCCGCTCGCGGGCCAAAAATAACCCGCGCGCTTCCGGCCGGTTGCTGATCGTCACCGCAATTTCGGCATCCAGCGACCCATTGGCCACATTATCCGCGATCGCCTCGAAATTCGATCCTCGTCCGGAAAGTAAAATGGCCAGCCGCTTCACCGGTACTCCACCCGCGGCCGCCGCCGGCGGTGCTCAATTACTTCGCCAATAACAAACGGCTCCTCCCCCAGCCGCCGCAGCAACCGCTCCGTTTTCATCCGTTCCCGCCCGGGCACCGCTAAAATCATGCCCACGCCCAGATTGAACGTCCGCCGGTAATCGTCTTCCGGAATGTTCCCCAGGCGCCGCAACAGCTCAAAAAGCCGCGGAATCCGCCAGCTCGCCGTGTCGATCGCCGCGGCCAATCCCGCCGGCAGCATCCGCGGCGTGTTGTCCGTAATCCCGCCGCCTGTGATGTGCGCCGCCCCCCGTAGCAGCCCAGCCTTCAGCAGCGCCTGAATGGGTTTGAGGTAACTGCGGTGCACCTCCAGCAAAGCGTCCGCAACCGTCGCATTCAGTTCAGGCACACGGGTGTCCGGCTGATAGCCCGCTTGCTCGAACAGCAGGCGCCGCGCCAGCGAATATCCATTCGTGTGTAGCCCGGTCGAAGGCAGCGCCATCAGCGCATCCCCTCGCTTGATGTACTTCCCCGTCAGCAGCTTCGTTTCTTCCGCCGCCCCCACGATGAACCCCGCCAGGTCGTACTCGCCCGCCGCATACAGCCCGGGCATCTCGGCCGTTTCCCCGCCGATCAAAGCGCACCCGTTCTGCTTGCAGGCCAGGGCGATGCCCGAAACCACTGCCGCCGTAACCGCCGCTTCCAGCTTCCCGGCCGCGTAGTAATCCAGAAAAAACAGCGGCGACGCCCCCTGCACCGCGATGTCGTTCACACAATGGTTCACCAGGTCCTGCCCGATGGTGCCGTGCCGGCCGGCCGCAAACGCGACCTTCACTTTGGTCCCCACTCCATCCGCGCTGCTCACCAGCACCGGACGGCGCAGACCCTTCAACCGGTAAACGGCTCCGAAAGTCCCGATATCCGATAGAACACCCCGGGTGAAGGTGCCCCGGGCCAGCCGTTTGATCGCCCCTATCGCGCGATCCGCCTCATCAATGTTGACTCCCGCATCCTGGTAGCGGAGTGCTTTGTGTTTGGACAAATCTCAGTATAAGGTGCGGCGTGCGCATGCGCACTCACACAACTTCTCCCCGCACCAGGTCCGCCGTCGTTTCGCGTTCCCGCACCACCCGGTACTGGTTGCCTTCCACCATCACTTCCGGCGCGCGCGGCCTGGAATTGTAATTCGAAGATAAAACGAACCCGTAAGCGCCCGCCGTGCACACCGCCAGAAAATCGCCCGGCAGCACGTTGTCCATGCGGCGGTCGCGCGCCAGAAAATCGCCCGTCTCGCACACCGGCCCCACCACGTCGGCCGTGATCGGCGGCAGATTCCGCCGCCGCAGCGGAATGATTTCATGGTGCGCGCGGTAAAGCGACGGCCGGATCAAATCGTTCATGGCCGCATCCACCACCACAAACTCCTTCGCCCCGCTCTTCTTGCGGTACAACACGCGCGTGAGCAGGATTCCCGCCGGTCCCACAATCGAGCGCCCCGGCTCCACCATCACGCACAGCCCGCTCTCCCGCAATCGCGCATGGAGGCTCTGAATGAATTCGCCGATGGCCGGCGCCTTCTCGCCCGGCCGGTACGCGACCCCCAGCCCGCCCCCTAAGTCCACATGCCGGATCGGGAAACCGGCGGCGCGCAGCGAATCGGCCAGCGCCAGCACCTTCTCCACCGCTTCCAGAATCGGGCTCGGATCCAAAATTTGCGAGCCGATATGGCAACTCACTCCCTGTGCCGTCAGGTTCCGCAACCGCCGCGACCGCTCGTAGACCCCCGCCGCTTCCCCAATCCCGATACCGAACTTATGCTCGCTTAAGCCGGTTGAAATGTAAGGGTGAGTCGAAGGATCCACGTCCGGATTCACCCGCACCGAAATCCCGGCAGTCACCCCGCGCCGCGCCGCCAGGGCATCGATCAGTTCCATCTCCGATTCCGATTCGCAGTTGAAGCTGTGAATCCCCTTCTCCAGCGCGTACTCCACCTCTTCCGCCGTTTTGCCCACTCCGGAGAAAACCACCTTGGCCGGATTGCCCCCCGCCTCCAGCACCCGGAACAACTCCCCGCCGGAAACGATGTCGAAGCCCGCCCCAGCCCTGGCCAGCAGCCCCAGCACCGCCAGCGACGAATTCGCCTTCACTGCATAGCAGACGGTGTGCGGCAGGCCCGCGAATGCTTCGTCATAGGCGGCATAGTTTTCCAGAATCACGCGCCGCGAGTACACATAGGCAGGCGTTCCCACCCGCGCGGCAATATCGGCAAGGGGCAGGTCCTCGCAATACAAGTCCGCCCCCGAATAATGGAACATACTCACACCATACCGCGGAGGTTTGTGGGGCCTGATTTGTGGGCCCAGCGCTACGGTTTACCGGGCTTCGGGCCGGCGCACTGTCTGGCCCTACTGCGGCGCCGGCGCCACCGGCCAATTCCCGTCGTACGGCGGCCAATTGGGCACCAGCGCGTCTTGGTCCGGATAAAACATCGAAGAATAAATCGCGCGCAGCTTGCCCTGGTCGATCACGAACCACTCGCTGAACTGATTCCGCCGCATGGCCACGCCCGGCTTGCGCAGGAACACGCCCAACCCCAGCACCGTGCCGGCTTCTTCATCCACCACCGGGAACCGCCGGGCCACCACCGCGTAGATATTTCTCATTGCTCCTTCATTCATGCAATCGGTCTTTCCGTTAAATACCCCGGCGGCGTTGGCGGGCAGATCGGCCGGAGCGTCCCGTTGCGTCGTCAGCACGCCGTTCTCCAGGCGCACGCAACCGGGATGCGCGATCATCACGTGCCCGTTATGCGCCGAAAGCGAATCGAAGTAGCTGTTGGTAATAGCGATCAGGTCCTCGCGCGATACGCGCTCGCCTTTCGGCACCACGCGCTCCACCGGCGGATGCGCAGCCAGATATTCGGGATCCCAGAAAGCCGCGTTGGCCTGGGCGCCGGCGCCCACGCCGATCCCCGGGTCGCCTTTTCGCGCCAGGTACCATTCGGCCTCGGCCACCTTCCGGTCCCTGACCTTCAGCCGCAGCGTCACGATAGCCGTGTTGCCCGAGGTCTCTTCGAGCGTGCCGAAATACGCCGCGTTCTCTGTCACCGGGTCGAAGTACCGCCGCTGCACCTTGCCCAGCGCCTTGGCCGTCTCCCAGATCCCCTGCCCCGGCCGCCGCACCACCGCGTTCTCCGTCTGCCGGTATCCCGGCGTCAGCCCCACCGCCGACGGGTTGTGCTGCACAACGGCATTCAAGTACTGATCGAGCACGCTTTTCAGGCAGGCCCGGTCGCAATCGGCCGCAAAACCGGCCGGGATCGAAATCGCGGCCCCTAAAAGTAAAACGAAGGAACTTCGCATGAGGAGCATTTTACTGAAGTCCAGGCTCCCCCCATGCCCCATCGTTCCAATCGCTCTTGTGAACTCCTCAGGCGGCCCGCTTGCGCCGAATCAGCGCCAGCGCAGCCAGCGCGGGCCCGATAACCAGCAGGTACGATGGTTCGGGGACCATGCTCGGATTGTAGGCAATCTGAAATCCGGACCAGTCGCCTTCGTTTAAGCCGCCAGTGGTCCAAACGCCGGAGATATCGCCTGAACTGTCCGTGGTAACAAAGGTCAGCGCGTTATTGGTACCGAACCCGCTCGGCACGTTGATAGTCGTCCCGTTCGCTGTCAGAGTGTACCCGCGCGAGGGCTCTCCCGGAGGATAGACCGAATCGAAATGCGTGAAATTCGGAGAGTACAAATAAAGTGCTACCTGAGTGCTGGCCGGCAGCCCCGTTATGGAGTAGTCCACCGTTTGATTTGTAATCAGAAAGTATTCGTTGTCGAGGGCGTTGGAATTGTTGGTATCGACAGGTGTATCGTTGGCGGAGGTAAACGTTCCCGTAAACGCAACTCCCACACCGGTTGTATTGCCGGCACTATCCACCAGATTGGAGAAAGAAGGATTCGTCGCAAAAGTGGCGCAGCAGGGGCCAATCGTCAAATAGTTCCAGGTATTGCTCCCATCGCTGCCGAACACCGGGTCCGCTGCCGCGGCCGCGCTCTCCACACCAGTAAAACTGATCGGTGCTCGCCCCGAAAATGGTGCGTTCGGTTCCATCTGCACGCGAATCACGTCCGCGCGCCCTCCCACCGCGCCCAACAAAAGACATACTACGGAACACAAATTCGCTCTCATATGTTTCAAGTTGTGGCCTCCCAAAATGGTGCCTCTCAGTATATCGCCGACCCGACTTTGGCGACAACGGGCAGGAGTTCTAGTGCCGATTCACTCATATCGCCGCGCCGGTTCAGCATGTAATCCACGACTGTCAGCAGGATCGAGCCAAGTACCGCCGGCACGCGCCCCCACCACCCGGAACCCCGGCACGATCACTGATGGCAAGCTTCAGCCCCCGTTGATTCCCCAACAGCCCTCCAAACCGCATCACGGCCAGTTACTTCGTCGAAGAAGCCATCCAGACCGATAACCCTGGAAGGGAGAGGCCCAGATAATCAATGGCGGACACGTAGTCATCCACAGACAAGGATGCAGAGGCCGATAAGGGTTTATGAGCCTCTGCACCCGCGGCCTGGAAATTAGGAATCTCAGTTCCGGTGAATCGGCTTCAACTTGGGCCGGATTTCCCACCTCGCCGCGCCGGCGGGTTTCAGGGCTACCACCAACGCCGCCAACGCCAGCCCGCCACTGAATGCCAGATACCACCACAGCAATGGCGGCCGGTACTCCATCACGATCTCGTTCGTGCCTGCCGGCAACTCCAGCGCGCGGAATGCCCCATTTGTCATCCGCAGCGGCCGCGGTTGGCCGTTTACCCGCCTCCCATCCCTGGTACATGGTTTCCGATGTCGCCAGGAACGCCGGCCCGTTGATGACCACCGCCAACCGAACCCGATTTGGTGTATATGCCTTCACCCTCACCGGCGCCACGGCCAGCCCGCTGCGGCCGCCGGCGATGTTCTCCACAACCGCTTCTTCGGCGGGATGAAACCCGGGCTGCGCCAGCCACTGAAATGTCGTCGCTTCGTCCGGTGAGCGGCGCACGCGCGCCGCCGA